>NZ_FR882933.1:0-1224 GCF_000435115.1 Bacteroides sp. CAG:633
ATGGGAGTGGCCGGCTCTTTGAAAACGAATATCCCAATCAAGACCGTGCCGACCGCTCCGATACCCGTCCAAATGGCGTATGCCGTGCCCAAAGGCAAAGTCTGAACCGCTTTGGCAAGTAATGCCATACTCAATACCGTGGAAGCCAAGAAACCGCTTCCCCACAGATAAAAACCAATACCTGATGCCTCTCTCGTTTTTCCCAAGCAGAATGTAAGGCTTACCTCAAACAATCCTGCCAAAAATAAAATTATCCAATTCATACCTATGATTTATTAAATTCGGGTGCAAAAGTAAGCAAGTAATTTCTAACCGTTTTTTACATTTGGTAAAAACGGATTTTGCATTTGACAAAAAAACAGCCGTTAGCAGCTGTTTCTGTGCGCTATTTTATAATTTTGTACCACAACAAAATGACTTATGGATATAAAGGAAATCATCAACCAGAGATATGCCATGCCGGATGCGTCTTTGGACAAGTTGCGGCAATGCCTGACGGAAGTCTCATACCCAAAAGGATTCCAAGTGTTGGAATATGGCAAGATAGAAAAAGACATCTTTTTCATCAAGAAAGGCATTGTCCGCGCCTATACTTCGGTAGAGGGGAAAGAAATTACCTTTTGGGTCGGCAAGGAAGGGGCGACTATTGTTTCCATGAAAGGATATGTGAATGACGAACCGGGGTATGAAACAATGGAGCTGATGGAAAATTCTGTCTTATATGTATTGGAAAGGAAAAAACTGAAAGAGTTATTCTTGAAGGATTTGCACATAGCCAATTGGGGACGGCGTTATGCGGAAATGGAACTGCTTGCTGCCGAGGAACGGCTGATTTCCATGTTGTCAGCCGTCGCCTCGGAACGGTATCACGAGTTGTTGGAGAAAGAGCCTGATTTGTTACAGCGGTTGCCGTTAGGAAGTATCGCCACCTATTTAGGCATCACACAGGCAAGTTTGAGTAGGATTCGGGCACAAATAAAATGACGTTTCAACCAACTGAGGATAGCAAGCGGTTTTGGTCTGCCCCAAACACAAACTTGCTATTTTTCCGTTGGTATTGTTTATAATCCCATGCCCTTGCCTCTCCTAAGCGGTTCAACCGTCCTTTTAACGGATGAGAACAGCCTGCCAAACTGCTCCTTGAACCACTCTCCAATCACTTGCCCGTTGATGGCAAGTGCAAGCTTGGACTTGTCTTTCGGGTCTTTTACCACTTGGAAGCCT
>NZ_FR882934.1:0-16356 GCF_000435115.1 Bacteroides sp. CAG:633
GAGAAAGAACAGAAAGCGGAACGTGAACGCCTAAAAGAAGAAAAGAAAAATTAAACGACTAACATTAATCAAAATACAAAATAGTTATGAAACAAGCGTTAACTAAAACTGACTATCATTTTCCGGGACAGAAAAGCGTATATCACGGAAAAGTACGCGACGTGTATAACATCAACGGTGAAAAACTCGTCATGGTAGCAACCGACCGTATCTCGGCCTTCGACGTTATCCTGCCCAAAGGCATCCCCTTCAAAGGACAGATGCTGAACCAGATTGCAGCTAAGTTCCTCGATGCTACTACCGACATTTGCCCTAACTGGAAACTGGCTACACCCGATCCTATGGTGACCGTTGGTGTTATGTGCGAAGGTTTCCCGGTAGAAATGATTGTACGCGGCTACCTCTGCGGATCAGCTTGGCGTGCCTACAAGAGCGGTGTACGCGAAATCTGCGGTGTACGTCTGCCCGAAGGCATGAAGGAAAACCAGAAGTTCCCCGAACCCATCATCACCCCGACTACCAAAGCCGAAATCGGTGAACACGATGCAGATATCTCCAAAGAAGAAATTCTGGCACGTGGTCTGGCTACTCCTGAAGAATATGCCCTGTTGGAAAAATATACATTGGCTCTCTTCAAGCGCGGTACAGAAATTGCTGCCGAACGCGGCCTCATCCTGGTAGATACAAAATACGAATTCGGTAAGCACGACGGTAAGATCTACCTGATGGACGAAATCCATACACCCGACTCCAGCCGTTACTTCTACAGCGAAGGCTACGAAGAACGCTTCGAGAAAGGCGAACCTCAAAAGCAGCTCTCTAAAGAGTTTGTACGCGAATGGCTGATGGACAATGGTTTCCAGGGTAAGGAAGGCCAGCAGGTACCAGAAATGACCGACGAAATTGTTACTTCAATCAGCGAACGCTACATCGAACTGTACGAACACATCACCGGCGAGAAGTTCGTCCGTGAGGCAACCGAAGACATTGCTGCCCGTATCGAAAAGAATGTAACAGAATACCTGAGCAAGTAATGCAGAAATACAGAGAGCACACTTGCTTTTGAAATACATCTGACGCGGATTACGCGGAATTCTGCGGATATCACCATCCCTGTTCCATGTAATCCGCGTCTGTTTTTGTTCAGCCTGCAGGACTGTCAGCGCAGCATCACCACGCGGCGCAAGATAAGTTGTTTGTATTGCCTCTTCATGTCGTCAGGCAGAAAAGAGTGGTCTATCAGTTCAAACCACTTAGGCAAAGCTCGACTGAAGCGGCGAGCCAGATTCTCAATCACCTTCTCTTCTACTCCCGAAGCTGTAATGGCCTTGTAGAAATCCGTCTTGCGCAACCGATTCTTCTTCCCGTTAAGGGTAAGAGCCAGTTCTTCGGTATCTTCGGGCATCACCAGCGCAGTAGACAACATGTCATAAGCCGGAGTAAGCGTATATCCGCCCATCAGATTATAAAGTGAAAAGTTCTTGAGATGCATGTCTGCATTGCCTGTTATCCAACAAAATACTACTACCTCCCAGAAGTTGATTACATCCAGCTGGGGCGTAGAAGAATAGCGACGGATAAGTTTGGCTATCTGTTCATAAGAACCTTTGTATTTGTACTCTGTCAACCGCTCGGACAGTTGGCACATGTCTTCCATTGCCACTTTATGTCCATCGGGCAACCGGTCGATACGACGGGTAATATAGCACAGTTCACCGTCACTGAAACGTATCAGACTGTGGGGTACCACACTGATTTTAGCGGCTTCGGCCAGGTGCATGGTGACGTCCTCCAGTTCGGGCAAAGCACGATAAGATTGTGTCTGTGGCTTCAGAATAAAGCGTCCCCACAGCCCCACGATGGTAAAACGGTCAGGCTCGTTGCGTCCGCCCCGATTAATGTCGAGCGAAAGCTTGGCCTGCACCCCGGTAAGGGTAGTCTGGCTACGCACTACTTCCCGGGCCAGGTCGCCCAATTGCCCACGCACGTATGGCAACTCGGGCACTGTACGGGTACCGAAAAACTTGCGGGCACAAGCCGGATGAAAGTCCTTCATCCCCTCACCCAATTCTTTATAGCAATACAGACACCGGTTCATAATTTATCCTCCTCTGTTTCGTCATCGGGTACTACACTGACAGCTCCAATACAGTCCTTACAACAGGCCAACAAAAGTGACATGCGGTCGCGCTGGTTGATTTTCCAGCTTCGTTCGGCAATGTCCAGCAGCCAACCTTCGGGTATCAGTCCGTCAAAGAAGGGAAAGAGTACCGTATCATGATAAGGTTTCTCAGTCAGTGGCAGTGTCAGACTAATAGCTGTCGCATCAGGTAAAACCAGATAAGCGGCATCGTACGTAAAAGTAAAACCGTTCTCATCTTCTACCAGCCTGCCCGCCAATCGGTCGTGCAGATACACCTTTGCCTTCTTCATGATTTATCCTCCCTTGTTTTTACGTCTATTTCTACTGGTCCCACCTGACGGCCGAACAGACTGAGTACCTGATTTACCTTATCCATCCGCAAGGTCTGCTTGCCCTGCTCCAAATCACGCACAAAGCGCAGACCCACACCCGATTTGTCAGCCAAGTCTACCTGAGTCAGTCCGAACTGTCGGCGCATCTCTTTCACAAAGTCTGCAATTACTGTATGTTCCATATTTTATACCCTTTCGGGTACAAATATAACATAAGTTTCCATCTATTATACCTTATAGGGTATATTTTATCTGTATTTAATTAAATTTATACCCAAACGGGTATAGCAAAAAAACAAGAATTTCACAATTTCTTGAAACTAACTGAAAAGAAGCGTATGCCACAAAAGGAATTTATACACCAATTAGCACACTGAAATAGTTATTTTTTTAACTTTGCGCAAAAGAACATAGCAATTATTATGGAGTACCCACAAGAAAAAGTCATGCCCTACGGCAAGGAAGGAAAGAAAAGCGAACAGGTAGAACAGATGTTCGACCACATCGCTCCTACCTACGACCAGTTGAATCACACCCTTTCACTGGGTATCGACCGCAGCTGGCGCAGGAAAGCCATCCACACACTCCGTCCTTACCACCCGCAACAGATGCTGGATATAGCTACCGGTACCGGCGACTTTGCCATTCTGGCGTGCCGCGAACTGCAACCGCAATCGCTGATAGGTGCTGACATTTCGGAAGGTATGATGAACGTCGGACGTGAAAAAGTACGCCAGGCAGGACTTGCAGACCGTATTTCTTTCGCCCGTGAGGACTGTACAGCTCTCACTTTTGCCGATTCAACTTTCGATGCACTGACCGTCGCCTTTGGCATCCGCAATTTCGAACATCTGGATAAAGCCCTCGGCGAAATGTGTCGTGTGCTCCGCCCTGGCGGACATCTGGTTATTCTTGAACTTTCCACTCCCGACCGCTTCCCCATGAAGCAGCTGTTTGCTATCTATTCCAAGATCGTCATGCCCCTCATCGGCAAACTCATATCAAAGGACAACAGTGCCTACACCTATCTGCCCGAAAGTATCCGTGCCTTCCCTCAGGGCGAAGTGATGCAGCAGGCTATCCAAAATGCCGGCTTCAGCCATGTTTATTTCAAACGACTGACGTTTGGCATCTGTACCCTTTATGTTGCAACCAAATAAAAAACTGACAATTATGCAAAAGTATGGTTTAATAGGCTATCCGTTGAAACATTCTTTTTCTATAGGATATTTCAACGAAAAATTCCAATCCGAGAATATTGATGCCGAATACGTGAATTTCGAAATTCCACGTATCGAAGACTTTATGGAAGTTATCGAAGAAAACCCCGACCTGTGCGGACTGAACGTCACCATCCCCTATAAAGAAAAAGTGATCCCCTATCTGGACGAACTGGATAAGGACACTGCCAAAATTGGAGCGGTCAATGTGATCAAAATCCTTCGCCAACCCAAAGGGAAAGTAAAACTGGTCGGATACAATTCGGATATCATCGGATTTACACGTTCCATTGAACCCTTATTGCACCCCCATCACACCAAAGCCCTTATACTGGGAACGGGCGGTGCATCAAAAGCCGTATATCATGGCCTGGCCAATCTGGGTGTGCAGAGCACCTATGTATCGCGCACCAAAAAAAATAACGATATACTGACATACTCCGAACTTACACCGGAAGTGATGGCAGAACACACCGTCATTGTCAACACTACCCCATTAGGAATGTATCCGAAAGTGGATTTCTGTCCGGATATTCCCTATGATTTGCTGACACCTGACCACCTGCTCTACGACCTATTATACAACCCCAACGAAACCCTGTTCATGAAAAAGGGAGCAGAACACGGAGCTTCTGTCAAAAACGGTCTGGAAATGCTGCTGTTGCAAGCCTTTGCCGCATGGGAAATCTGGAACAGATAAAGCTGCATCCGGATATGGTAGAACGTATACGCCAGTTACTGGCTGAAATCAGCAGAGGGGTTTATGAAAAAGAGAACGAAATAGCGCTTTCCCTGTTGGCTTCGCTGGCAGGCGAAAGCATCTTGTTGCTCGGCCCTCCGGGAGTGGCCAAGTCGATGGTGGCAAGACGCCTGAAGCTGGTATTTGCCGGCGCACGGGCGTTCGAATACCTTATGTCGCGTTTCTCCACCCCCGACGAAATATTCGGTCCGGTCAGCATCAGCCGTCTGAAGGAAGAAGACAAATACGAACGCATCATACAGGGATATTTGCCTTCGGCCGACATCGTTTTTCTGGACGAAATATGGAAAGCCGGTCCTGCCATACAGAATACACTGCTGACGGCTATCAATGAAAAGATATTCCGCAACGGAGAGAACGAACTGAAACTCCCTCTGAAACTGCTGGTTGCGGCAAGCAACGAGCTTCCGGCTCACGGCGAAGGATTGGAAGCCTTATGGGACCGTTTCCTGATACGTGTCATCTGCCGCAATATCCAGAAAGAAGCCACGTTCCACCGCATGTTGCTCGACGAGACGGATATGGACACAGTACCAGTGTCTTCTCACCTACAAATCACAGAAAACGAATACGCTGAATGGCAACAGCAAATCAAAGCCGTCAGCATACCAACTGAGATATTAGACTGCATCACCGAGATACGACAACGGTTGTCCAATGTAGAGATTCCGGAAAGCGACTTGAGAAGAAGCATTTACGTCAGCGACCGCCGCTGGAAGCACATCGCCAGATTGCTGAAGGCATCTGCTTTCATGCACGGACGTACCGAAGTCTGTCCCGACGACCTTATTGTGACTTACCACAGCCTTTGGAATGAACCCGACGAATTGCCTGCCGTACGCCAACTCGTCATTCACTCACTTTTTGCCTTACAGGAGAAACAGATTAAGTCCGCTGCACAGACCCTGAAAGCTGACCTGAAAGCATACTCCGCCCAACAGGCATTGGAAAAAGCCAGACATAGCCAAAACCATCGGGACGACGATTTGCTGATAGTCGACCACTTCTATTTCCAGCTGGAAAACCACGGCACAGGCAACACATTCATCTTTCTGGCAGACTTTATGGGAATGAAGAATCACCAGCCACAGGATGCTCCACAAACCGGCGTGATGTACACCGACTCGCTTCATCCGGAACGAACCCTGATCCGTACCTTTGCAGACAGCAGTCAGATGAAGGCAAAAAATGCCAGACAGGTCCGCCTCTACCGCGACAACCATTACCTGTACATCGACGGAGTGCGATACAGCATGCGCCGTTTGCGTCCGGGAGAGAAACAGGCTGTCAGTCAGTCGACCAGACCGACAGTCAACCGCGACTACGAAACGGAGCTGGAACAGGCAAACAATGCCATCAACAGCTTGGCCTACAAGCTGTATACCAACATTTTCCTTTGCGAGGAAGATAAGAAGGAGATAGAACAACACGTGGCCAATCTGCGCAAACTGATTGCATTCGCCCGAGTAGATGCCCGCAAACTGCTATACGGCGATGAGGCATGAACAGTCGTTCTATACCGAAGTGCTGGACCACTATTTTGCCACAGGCGAATTTCTGGAGACAGGCAGCAGCGAACCGCTCTACACATACCTGCGTTCGATTCTGGAAAATCCTATCATCAAGGTACAAGCCCTGTCCGACGAGGTTTGCGCACGCGTGCTGTACGACACACTGAGCCAGTTCATTCTGCAAAATCTGGAACGCGAGAAATACAATTACCAACGTAAACAGTCGGAAGAAAAAAGCAGGCAGCTCATTACCCAATGGACACACGACCGCAAACGTGACGGCTGGCAAGCCCTGGTAGAAGAACTGGACTGCCAGTACGGACGATACGGTTTCAACGCCCCTTTCTACCGGCAGGCATTCGGTAAAGAAGGGCAGACGGACGACGATATCCTATGGGAAAAGCTGGCCGAAGACTGGAAGGAAGCCATACAACGTCAACTGAACGAAAAGAAAGAAACTGAAATAGAGAACTATCGGGATAGCCTCGAACGACGCATCTCCTCCAATCTGCAGAACATCCCTTCTTATCTGCAAAGGAACCGGATAGAGAAGGACGAATTCATGCAGGCATGGGGCATGATGAACGGACTGTGGAACACCAGCGACTTCGAACGGATACGTAAAATCGTACGCATCCAGAAAGATTTCCCGCAGATTGCCGAAGTGGCCGATGCCATGGGACGAACCGCCCACGACGACGGTAAGGAGCGTATCCATATAACCGAAGGCAATGACAGCAAACTGGAACATGCCTCTCAGTGCGACATAGCAGGCATCACCATCAGCAACGACCTGAACAGCCTTCTCCCCATCGAGATAGCCTATTGTTCCGACAAGGAACTGGAGAAAATCTTCCTCAACAGATTTCTGACACAAAAATTGCAGACATTCCGCTATCAATCGGAAATCACCCAACCCGCACGCCGCCTGCAAACACGCCCTGCCCAGCGAAAGGGACCGATGATTGTCTGCCTGGACACTTCGGGCAGCATGACGGGGGTACCCGAAAGAGTAGCACACTCTACTTTAATCAGACTGCTGGAAATTGCCGACCGCCAGAAACGCGATTGTTTCCTCATTGCCTTCTCTGTGTCTATCCAGCCTATTGACGTCCGCAAAGAAAGGGCCAATTTGCTCAGCTTTTTCAGCCGTACGGCATGCGGCGATACAGATGCCAGCCGCATGATGAAGAAAACCTTCGAATTACTACAGTCCGGCAAGAGCTACCAGAACGCTGATGTACTCTGGATCAGCGATTTCCGCATACCGCTTTCATCTCCTGCCCTTTTGCATCAGTTGCAGGAAGCTCGGCAGAACGGTACACGCTTCTACGGACTGCAAACAGGCATTGCCGAAAACGAATGGCAACCCTACTTCGACCGTATCTGGAGGATAGGCTACAATTCTCCCCGCCGTTATTGATTGTATATCAAAACAAAATCGTACATTTGTCCACCAACAGACAAAAACAAGGAAAATGAAGAAAACCATCAAATACAGTTTGACGGCCATCATCGCATTGGCCGCACTGCTGCTATGCGCAGGCTATTACATGCTGGGCTATGCGCTGAAGCCCGCTGAACTTGTCACCCGCAGCCGCGACATAGAAGGTTCGCTGAAGTACATGGCCGAAAACTATCCCGACGTAAGCCGCTGGATAGACAGTCTGCAGAACGTCGGTGCCCTGCACGATCTCTACATCGAAAACGACGAAGGCCGGCGACTCCATGCCCTCTACGTTCCTGCCGCCGACAGCACCCGCCACACGGCCGTCATCGTCCATGGTTATACAGACAACTCCATCCGCATGATGATGATAGGTTACCTTTACAACCGCCAGCTGGGCTACAACATCCTGTTGCCCGACCTCTACGGACATGGGCTGAGCGAAGGTACCGAAGTACAGATGGGCTGGAAAGACCGGCTCGACGTATTGCTGTGGACCGACGAAGCCAACCATCTTTTCGGAGGAAACACACAGATGGTCGTACATGGCATTTCGATGGGAGCCGCTACGACCATGTGCGTATCGGGCGAAGTGCAGCACGGCATGCACCAGCAGCCTTTCGTGAAATGCTTTGTCGAAGATTGCGGCTACACCAGCGCCTGGGACGAGTTCAAAGGAGAGCTGAAGAATCAGTTCAGTCTGCCAGCCTTTCCACTGCTGAATGTGGCCAGTGCCTTATGCAAGATGGAGTACGGCTGGAGTTTCCAGGAAGCCTCTCCGCTGGAACAGGTCAAGAAGTGTACCCTCCCCATGCTCTTTATCCATGGCGATGCCGACACGTTTGTGCCCACCTGGATGGTACATCCCCTTTACGAGGCCAAGCCTCAACCCAAGGAACTCTGGATAGTGCCCGGTGCCGAACATGCCGTAGCCTATAAGGAGAACCCCGAAGCCTATACCCGCAAGGTCAGCGATTTTGTAAGAAAATACATTCACTAAAAACAAGCATATCCACTCATGAAGCGAATATTCACGTCTATTCTGTTCTGCCATCTGTTAGGACTGATGGCTTGGGCACAAACAGTGTATACTCCCGACAACTTACCCAAAGTACACTTACAGGACAAGACCCGTTACGTCACCGACCCCGAGAACATACTCGACATATCTGCCCGCGACAGCATCGACCGTATGCTTTACCGGTTGGAGCAACAGACAGGCATACAGAGCGTAGTAGCCGTTGTCCCCAGCATCGGCGAGGAAGACTGCTTCGACTTCTGCCACCGTCTGCTCAACTCGTGGGGCGTGGGACAGAAAGGCAAAGACAACGGACTGGTCATCCTGCTTGTCACCGACCAGCGTTGCATCCAGTTCTACACCGGCTATGGTCTGGAAGGGCCTCTGCCCGATGCCATCTGCAAACGCATCCAGACACGCGAAATGATTCCTTATCTGAAGGATAACCGATGGAGCGAAGGAATGGTAGCCGGTGTACGTGCCACTTGCGGCCGGCTGGACGGCTCGATGGAAAACGATCCGTCGGCAGATGAAGGAGGTAACAATGGAATGACCTATGTGTTGCTTCTCTTCGGCATTATCGCTGTAAGTTTTCTGGTGGCTTTCATTGCCGTACGTCATGCCAGCAAATGTCCCAAATGCGGGCAGCACAAGCTACAGCGCAGCTCCAGCGAGCTCATCTCGCGCCGCAACGGCGTACGGACGGAAAACGTCACTTACATCTGCCAGAACTGCGGACATAAAGTAGTGCGCCAACAGCAATCGTACGACGAAAACTATCGCGGACGTGGAGGCAGCGGTCCGGTCATCTTCGGAGGCGGAGGAGGCGGCTTCAGCGGTGGCGGAGGTTTTAGTGGAGGCAGCTTCGGAGGAGGCATGGGAGGCGGAGGAGGCGCCGGATCAAGATTCTGACGCCATCCTCAGGACAGCATTAAACCTTCTGACTCTACGACTGTCCTATAAAAACACTTCAACAATAAACACACATGAAAAGCGCTATTATTACATCTTTGCTACTAATGCTAATGTTTGGGAATGTCATGGCACAGAAACGAACCATCACCGTCACCGGAAAGGTGACCGAGCAGAACGGAGAAATACCGGTAGAGGCTGCAACCGTGCAGCTTCTGGCCCTGCCCGACAGTTCGCAAGCGGCCGGAAACACCACCAACAAGGACGGACACTTCAGCCTGCCGCGAGTCAAGGCAGGCAATTACTTGTTAAAGGTATCTTTCATCGGTTACACAACACTGTACAAACCTGTTTCGCTGACTGACAAATCGGGAACTCACAAGGATTTGGGCAACCTGACATTGCAGACAGATGCTGTCCTGCTGTCCGAGACAGTCATTACGGCCGAAGCGCCGCCCGTTGTCGTCAATGCCGACACTACGGAATACAACGCCTCGGCCTACCGGGTAGCAGCGGGCGATATGCTCGAAGAATTAGTCAAACAGCTGCCTGGCGTAGAGGTAGACGAGGACGGGAAAATCACCCTCAACGGTGAGGAAATCAAGAAAATCATGGTCAACGGAAAAGAGTTCTTCGGCAACGATACGGAAATGTCGATGAAGAACCTGCCGGCCGATGCCATCAAAAAACTGAAGGCTTACAAGGAAAAGAGTGATAAGGAGAGAATGACCGGCATCAAGGACGGAAACGAAACACCCGTCCTGGACCTGACTCTGAAAAAGAACAGCGGATGGATGGGCAACCTGATCGGAGGATACGGAACCAAAGACCGATACGAAGGCAATGCCAACATCAACCACTTCACCGACGACATGAACCTGTCTTTCGTAGGAGCGGCCAACAACACCCGCCGACAAGGCAACGGACAGCGTACACAGCAGAACGCCGGCGTCACCTATGCGAAGAAAAGCAAAGAGCTCGACATCCGCGGTAACGTGAACTACCGCCACAACGTCAACGAGACCAGTACCGAAACATCCTCGGAAACTTTCCTGGGCGATGAATCGACTTATGCCAACCGACGGTCAGACAGCGAGAACGGCAACCACAGCCTGAACGGAAACACCTGGATGGAATGGAGAGCCGACAGCCTGAACACCATCAATGCTTACCTCAACATGAATTACAGCCAATCGGATTCGTGGAGAGAAAACTGGAACAAGACTTCGGACAACAACCACGACGACGTCAGCGAGACAACCTCGTCGAGCACTGGCAACAGCCAAAGCTACAACCTGAACGGAGGAGGCGCCTTCTACCACCGTTTCCGAAAAGCCGGACGAAACCTGCACATGTCGTTCAGCTTCAGCCATAATAACAACGACCGTGACAACTACAACCGGAGTTTCTCGCAGTTCTTCGTGCAGGACAGTATCTCCGATATCGACCGGAACACCCGGGGGAAAAGCAATTCCACCAACTGGAACATCTCCGTCGGCTACATCGAACCACTGTCCAAGCACTACCGGCTCAGCATGAACTATTCGTTCTCCAATTCGCGCAGTCTTTCCCAGTCGCTTGTCTACGACAGCATCAACTATGCCGACCGATTCAACTACGACTACAACGAAGAACTCAGCTCGAAAGTGAACAACAAATATGCCAACCACAACATCAACCTTTCCATTCAGGGCGACCACACACAAAACGATACCCTGCAGAAAGGTCTGATCTACAACGTCGGCATCTCACTGAATCCGCAATCGAGCACGAGCCGGACAAGCATAGGACCGAACACCGGCAAGGACCTGCCACGGCAGAACGTACTGAACTGGTCGCCTACGCTGTCGGCCGACTACTACTTCTCGCGCCGCGAACGCATCAATCTGCGCTACAACGGCCGGAGCAATGCCCCCGACATCGAAGACCTGCAGGAAGTAATCGACGTCACCAATCCCCTGAGTCTGCGTTACGGAAATCCGAACCTGAAACCCTCGTTCACCAACAACCTGAACGCCAGTTACGAGCGCTATTCTACCACTACCATGCGCAGTTTCCGCATCCGCATGACTTTCAACAACACGTTGAACTCCATTGCCGACCGCATGACGTATGACAAGACGAACGGTGCACGTACCTACCACAAAGTCAACATCAACGGCAACTGGCGAACCAGCCTGAACAGCTCGTTCGACACTCCGCTGAAAAACAAGAAATTCAACCTCAGCGCAGGAATCAATACATCCTACAACAACCAAGTGGGCTACATTTCTGTTAATAACAAAGGAGCCGATGCCGAGCTGAGCACCACACGCAACTTTACCAGCACCGAACGCTTCAGAGCCTCGTACCGCAGCGACAAGCTGGACATCGCCCTGGATGGCAACTTCCGCTACAACAAAGCCGAAAATGCCAAGCAGCAGAACAGCAACCGCGAAACCTTCGACTACACGCTGGGTGGAAACACGCACATACGCCTGCCGTGGGACATCGAACTATCGACCGACCTGAAGTGGCACATACGCGAAGGCTACAGCGGCAATGCCAATCGCGACGAACTGTTGTGGAACGCGCAGATATCCAAGCGCTTCCTGAAACGGAAACAGGCCATGATCCGCCTGCGCGTGTTCGACATCCTGCAACAGCAGAGCAACCAAAGCCGCAGCATCAGCGCCAACGGCATTACCGACACGAGGAGCAACATGCTGACAAGCTACTGCATCGTCAACTTCACCTACCGCTTCAATACGCTAAGCGGTGGCGGAGGAAGAGGTAAACATACAAGAAAAGCAAATAGACATATTTACTAACCAAAAACAGAAAAAAGAGAAACGAAAATGAAAAAAGGAACAATTACCATCATTATCGTGGCCATTGTGGCCATCATCGCCTTCTGGGCTATCAGCGGTTACAACAGCCTCGTCAGCATGGACGAAAACGTCAGCAACCAGTGGGCCAACGTAGAGACGCAATATCAGCGCCGGGCCGACCTCATCCCCAATCTGGTGAACACCGTCAAGGGATATGCCGCCCACGAAAAGGAGACACTGGAAGGCGTCATCGCCGCCCGCAGCCAGGCTACCCAAATCAAGGTAGACCCGACGGACCTGACACCCGAGAAACTGGCCGAATACCAGAAAGCACAGGGACAGCTGGCCACCGCACTGGGCAAACTGCTGGCCATCACCGAAAACTATCCCGATCTGAAAGCCAACCAGAATTTCCTGGAACTGCAAGCCCAGCTCGAAGGGACAGAAAACCGCATCAACGTGGCCCGCAAGAACTTCAACGACTCGGCCAAGGCCTACAATACCGCCATCCGCCGTTTCCCCAAGAACATCCTTGCCGGCATGTTCGGTTTTGACAAGCGTGCCTACTTCGAGGCAGCCGAGGGTGCCGAACAGGCTCCGCAGGTGCAGTTCTAAGTTTTACTGCCCTCTGCCACACAAATTACCGGCCTCCTTGCACACAGCTGCAAGGGCCGGTTTTATTGTATGCAGGCTGCAGAGCTACTGCACACTGGTTGCACTGTCACTGCAAACAGGCTGCAGAGCTGCTGCACGCAGGTTGCAGCGTTACTGCAAACGGGCTTGCAGTACTGCTGCAAACAAGGATGCAGAACCGCTGCAAACAGGCTTGCAGTGACGCTGCAACCTCATTGCAGTAAATGACTCACAAGGGAGACGGGAAAACCGCCCCTGCATTTCACTTCATACCATCCCATTTCTCATGAAAGCATCCGACAATCATTCCTCCGCTATAAGCAGCAAAGATCCTTGCTGTTCCAAAGAAGAAATCGGAAAATGCCAGCCACACAGTAGGCTATCTGCTAAATAATTGCTACTTTTGCATATTCAATTGAACAAAAAAACTTATTAATTATCTCATGAGTAACCAACGATACATGATGCGCGGCGTAAGCGCATCGAAAGAAGACGTTCACAACGCCATCAAGAACATCGACAAGGGCATCTTCCCGCAGGCCTTCTGCAAGATTATCCCCGACATACTGGGCGGCGACCCGGAGTATTGCAACATCATGCACGCCGACGGCGCAGGTACCAAGTCGTCGCTGGCCTACATGTACTGGAAGGAAACGGGCGATCTGTCCGTGTGGAAAGGCATTGCACAGGACGCACTCATCATGAACATCGACGACCTGCTCTGCGTAGGAGCAGTGGACAACATACTGGTCTCTTCGACCATCGGACGAAACAAACTGCTGGTGCCGGGCGAAGTCATCTCGGCCATCATCAACGGTACGGACGAACTGCTGGCCGAACTGCGTGAAATGGGCGTAGGCGTCTATGCCACAGGCGGCGAAACGGCTGACTTAGGCGACCTGGTACGTACCATCATCGTAGATTCTACCGTGACCTGCCGCATGAAGCGTAGCGATGTCATCAACAATGCCAACATCCGTCCGGGCGATGTCATCGTGGGCCTTGCCAGCTACGGACAGGCTACTTACGAGAAGGAATACAACGGCGGCATGGGCAGCAACGGCCTGACTTCGGCCCGCCACGATGTGTTTGCCAAATATCTGGCCGAGAAATATCCCGAGAGCTACGACAAGGCTGTGCCCGACGAACTGGTGTACAGCGGCAAGCTGAAGCTGACCGATGCCGTAGAAGACAGTCCGCTGGATGCAGGCAAGCTCGTCCTCTCGCCCACCCGTACTTATGCACCGGTGGTAAAGAAATTGCTCGATGCCCTACGCCCCGAAATCCACGGTATGGTACACTGCTCGGGCGGTGCGCAGACCAAAGTGCTGCACTTCGTAGGCGACAACTGCCGCGTCATCAAGGACAACCTCTTCCCCGTACCTCCCCTGTTCCGCACCATCAAGGAGCAGAGCGATACGGACTGGGCCGAAATGTACAAGGTATTCAACATGGGACACCGACTGGAAGTCTACCTCTCGCCCGAACATGCCGAGGAAGTCATCGCCATCTCCAAGTCGTTCAACATTGATGCACAGGTCATCGGCCGCATCGAGGAAAGCGACAAGAAGGAGCAGATTATCCGCTCGGAGTTCGGAGAGTTCAGGTATTAAGATATTGCACGTTATGGGCTATGTAGTCATCATTCTGATTGTGGTGTGTGCATTGGCTTGGGGGCAATATTACCGAAGCAATACCACCCGCAAGAAGAAAAAACAATAATATCATGGGAAGAAACAAGTGGACAGGCGTCTTGGTTTTCGTACTGCTTATTGCTGTAGCGGTTGGATTAAGCATCGTAGCAGCGCGGATAGGTTCGGACTTTCTGCGCTGCTTGGCCATTGTACTTCCGGCAAGTATAGCAGAAGATTTAATTACATATTGCTCTGGTAAGGAAAGCAAAATAAAAATATTCAGCGACAAGAAGCGCTGGTGGGGATTTGCCGCAGGAGTCCTGATTGTGACAACGTTGTTTTGGCTTTTCGAGAAATTCGTGTTTTAACTAACATAACAATATGGAAAGAGAACATCAAGGTTGCCTGATAGGCATTGGCATGGTGGCCGTTTGTGGAGCCATCCTCTTTGTGGCTTATAAGTGGGACATTCCTTTCCTGAAGTGTGCCTGTTACCTCTTGCCGGCTCTGATAGGTTCCTACATAGGCAGTCAATATTTCAATACAGCAGAACAAAGGGTGAAAAACCGCTTCTCGCGTCGGACGTGGATTCTGATTGTTATCGGTTTCCTGATACTGGCAGCAGTGCTGGCGTGGCTGTTTGAGGGAAGATTGTGGTAGACTAATAAACAGACAGAGGTATGAAGCATTTGCTCAAAGTCATTCTCGTAGCCGTTGTCATCCTTGCCTTCTGCTTCGGGCTTTATCTCCTTAGCGACCTGTGGGATGCGCCTGTTCTCCGATTCCTGAACTACACCATCATCGGTGCAGCCTCTGGAATCTATGCAGGTCCCCGTCTTGCTCCCGAAGTGGACAAGGAGAAATATCGGATGACCTCTAAGAAATGGATACTGAGCATCGTAGGAGTGATCGTGGTTGCGGCATTGCTGTCTTGGCTGATTGAGGGGAGATTGTGGTAACATATTCAGATATAAAAAATATAGTAATATGAGTAAGATATTTTGTCTAGAAACAGAATGGAAGCAAAATGTGCATGATTTAAAGTATAAATCTACTGCCCTTCCTTTATTAGAGTTCCTCAAAGCATCACCACGAAATACAGATTTTATTATAAGAAATGTTGCTACAACAGCAGACTTTGATTATTACATAGAACATCTTTATCACGATACTTATAATTCATATAACATCGTTTATTTATGCTTCCATGGTTCTAAGTCTAGTATTGAACTAGCTCATAAAGATGAAAGCATTAATATAATTGAATTTGCTGAAAATAATAAAGGCATATTTGAAGGGAAGAATGTTCACTTTGGAAGTTGTAGTACATTAAAGATGAAGAGCGAAGATATTAAATTCTTCAAAAAAGAAACAGGAGCACGAATGATTTCAGGTTATGAGACAGATGTGGATTTAGTAACAAGTTTTGTTTTTGAATTGTGGCTTCTCAATGAAATGTGTGAACATCCTAATTATACAGGAACAAAAATATATGACCTAGCACAAAATAGAATGCCATATTATACTAAGAAGTTTAAATTTGTCGCATATTAATATAGTCTGAAAAATACGAAATAAATGGCAGAAAACAACACCATACTGGAAAAGCTCGACGGCCTTGTGGCCCGCTTCGAGGAAGTATCAACCTTGATAACCGACCCGGCAGTCATTGCCGACCAGAAGCGGTACGTCAAGCTGACGAAAGAATACAAGGAACTGGGCGACCTGATGAACGCCCGCAAAGAATACATACAGGTATTGAACGGCATCGATGAAGCAAAGGACATCATTGCCAACGAAACCGATCCCGAAATGCGCGAAATGGCACGCGAGGAACTCGATGCTTGCCAGACGCGCCTGCCCGAACTGGAGGAACACATCAAGCTGTTGCTCGTCCCGGCCGACCCGCAGGACAGCCGCAACGCCATCCTCGAAA
>NZ_FR882935.1:0-2352 GCF_000435115.1 Bacteroides sp. CAG:633
AACTAACTTATTTCCTAAATAGGTTTCGATTGTATTTTATTGATAATCAATAGAATACATAATAAGAAAAGAACGTAAACGAGAAAACATGTGTGAATGGTTCGATTAAGAAAGAAAATGCAATTTGTTTATAATCAGGAGATTATCTAATTTGCATTATAGAGTATTATCAACCAAAAGTTCAATTAACACCACTTCATGACACTGGACGGAAGTATTATAAAACCCTGATTTTAAGTACAAATAGAAAGAAGAAAAGTAGCTGATGCAATGGTGTTGACACCTATAATTGATACTTTTTGGTAAAAAGGTGTAAGGAAATTAGATAAAAAATTCCCGCTTACCGATAAAGTATCAGTAAGTAGGGAAATATGAAGTTTAATGCTATATAATTGTAAACTGGATTAAGAAACAGATTTACAATTTTACTTCAAAGCATTCCAGCTCCCATCCACGAAAGATTAGAGTGATAAGACGCAATTCTGTATTACCTTTCGTTTTCTGCACTTTCTCATCCGCAGCATACTGATGAAGTTGTTCGGCAGCTTGCGCTTTCAGACTGGCTATTTCGACATCCGTGGCATTGCGACGGGCATATTTTACTTCTACAATGTAGCTGTAGGCTATTTCCGGCTGGCGAACCAGATCAGGCATCATGTAGAAATCGGCATAGCCTTTCGAGGATTCGTGCTCGGGGAAAATGATATATCCTTTGGTCAGTCCTAAGTATGCCAACAGGAAACCTTTTATGTGCGCTTCTCCTTCAATAAATTCACGGATGGCGCTTTGACGTTCCAGTTCTTTGGCAAAGTACTGGAAAACAGGTTGCCAGTCACCTTGTAAAGCCATTCCTTTAACAAGCATAGAAAGCTGTGACATGTCCATATCAAAAACTGAAGCATTGCGGTAGGCTTCAATTAGGTAGGTATACAGCTGTTCGCGTACAGTCAGATTGGGAATGCCTAAAATAGGACTACCAAAATCCGTCCCTTGTATAGACAACATACCGAAATAGAACAGCAGACTCTTGAAATTCTCCGTGTCGACCATCCGTTCGGCAGGGAAAGATTGTGCGATGTTGGCCGTCACCTTTCCCTCTACTACCAGTTGCTGGATAACGGAAGTATTAACACCTAATCGTTTGTCTATCTGCACCAAGTGGCGAAGTTTGTTGTAGTCTGTGCGGATGTTGGTATCGACCATCATCTTAGGCGGTTTATGCCGTTGCATATATTCATTAAGAAAGTATAATGTCATGTCTGAGTTGAACATGTGCTCGTCTGACATATCCTCTGAGAAACAGTAGTTGTCATACCATGGCCGCATCTCTTCTAACAGATCATCCACCGTAACCTCTTCCGGTAATGCTCCTTCTGACTTGTAGTAACTGATCATCTGACGTACTTCTTCCGTGCTGAAACCGATGATACTATTGAATTCCGGCTTCATGCTGATGTTTGTTCCGATGTTGAATCCGCTGGTTACGTCATCCATCGTAACAGGGCTGACACCGGTGATAAACAAACGGTCAATTGCTGCATCGGGTCCGGTAGTAGCCGCTTTAATAACATTGAAGAACTCACGGATAAATCCTTCGCCATGTGTCGTTTTGCGGTAACGTTCTGTGCCGTAAGTGGCCAATAGGGTATTGGTGAAGTTGTCGTACTCGTCAATCAGCAGATAGATATGCGGGCAGTTGTTGTCACTGATATAGCGGGCAATCTTTCCAAGCTGCAAACCGGGTAACTTTTCCTCTCTGTCCAACTCTTCCCAAATTTCTTTGCCTAATAAATGCTCATATTTTTTAATAAACCGGATAATCACTGCATTGCAATAGGCTTTGAATGACTGTTCCACCTCATCAGGATTGGAGCTGACCTCCGAGAAGTTGAACCTGAGTACCAAATATTTATTATGCACCTTTGTAGCATGCTTCCCGATATACAGTTCACCGAAAAGTTCTTCGAAACGGTCGGCATAATCTACGCTGTAATATGTCTCCAGCATGGCCAAAAACAGCGACTTGCCGAAACGGCGGGGACGGAGCAGGAAAAGATAATTCGGCTGGTTTTCCAGTAACTCTACGTAACGGGTTTTGTCCACATAGTAATACTCCTCCGATATAAGCCGGGGGAAGTCCGATAATCCGTATGGCAACTTTTTCATGACGAAGATGTTTTATCTGATTGATGCAGAAGCAAAGATAGTGGAAAGAAAGGGAAGTTCAAAGGGGAAACGAGGTTTTCAGTTTATAGTATGTTTTGAGAAAGATTTTTTCCCAATTGGGAAAAAATCTTGGGTAACTAATAATGAATAACATAAAAAGAGGGTGTGTCGTAATACGCGATTCAC
>NZ_FR882936.1:0-2976 GCF_000435115.1 Bacteroides sp. CAG:633
CCTATTGTGTCCTCAACAATGCCAGATTTCTTACCCGTACATTGCACAAACAACAGAACACACAAAATAAGTAAAGCTACATTTTTCATATTTGTTTCATATTTAGATGATTAACAATACGTATTTATAATTAAAAATCATAGTATATTTAAAGAAAAAAGTTACCAGTGACTAACCTAAGTATCATAAACCCATGTATACAAATGTCTTCCTCCAGTACAATCTTGGAAAGTAGTTTAATTATCTACCAACTTTCTACATTCGCCGCATCACTTTCTCGGAAAAAAGAACTAACTGTTTTATGACTGTACACTAAAGCCATAAACGGAAGCCACAATAGCCAATCCGGTCCACAAAATTTTTGTCTTTTTACTTTTCATGTCAGTAGTTTTATTTGTTAGTCTGGATAAAGGTAGGCAACCAGCTGATAATAGCCTAAAAAAATAGCTCAAAATTACTTAATAAGCACCTCAAAAAATATCAAAACACTATATATCATATAGATAAAAAAGGAATAGACGATCAGAATCTTACCAAAAATAAACGAAAGAGAGCAGCAGATTCCCCCCTATCCGTACATTTTTATTGTCTAGCCAAGATCGATCGGCGGCGAAGAAAAACTTCGAAATAAATAAAATGTAATTACGGTTGTTCCGTAGGCATTACGATTTCATCCTCCTTGGGCCTGCACAACTTATAGGCGACACTCACATCCAGAATATCTACATCACTACATGCGTGTAGTTCCTTACGCAATCGAGAAATAGCAGAATGGAGGGAATGGATAGTACAATTTCCATCAGGCCATAAATGCTCCATGATATCCACTTTGGGCAGCTGATGTCCCTCCGCTTTGGCAAACAACATAAACAAACAAGCCATTTGAGGATTCAGTTTCGTTTTTCCGTTCTCTCCTATCAGCATATGGTTATTCGGACAAAACGTCAAGCCCTGCACCACCAGCACAGGCGAAGCCTCTTTAGCCGTTTCCATTGACGGTAGAGATATCCAAGAAGGAAAAAGTTTATGCAAGCCGATTCTGAGCCAACGGAGAACCGACCGAAAATTGGCAACGACCATCACAAGACCTGACACTGCAAAAAACAGGAAAAACAACGTGTACCACTCGTCCTCGGTGAACATGCGATACCACAGATAACTTGCAAACCCCGTGACTTCCACTTCGCTCCGCATCCCCAGATAGCAGGAAAACAGGCTATCCGCATCTGCCAGATGCACCGTATCGCCGGCATAGGAAAAGGTTTCTTTTTCGAAAAAGTCGGTCACACCCACACGAACCGATAAACGGAGGCCGGAGTCGGACACCGACTTTTGCCATGAATGTAGCAACGTGTCGGCACTTAAAGGCGAAAGTAACAAGATATAAGATTGCGTAACCCGGTATTCCGGCAACACTTCAAGGTTGTTCAACCGACGATGGATCGGTATCGCATACGATCGCTTACCCACCCCCGTAATATTCAGTTCCACCGTGTCCTTCACCATCTCTTCCTTGGACAATACCGCCTGTGACCGGTTGGAGTAGAGCGATTCTTTCATATTGTCTCTTTTCAAAAGCTCTTGTTCCAATACCTTTATGCACTCCTGCCGTGCTGTTCCTTTAAATGAAGATATATGGACATTGTAATAATACTTGCCAACCAAGAAGACACAAACGACACCAAACAGGATGGCTATACTTCCTTCTATCCACCTTACAGATTTTTTTCTTTTCATCTCCGACTTAAGATTTTGTTCGCAAAAATAATTGTTCTTTCTACACGAAACAACAAACAATGACTAAAAAACGATGACAAAATACTTCCGTCAGAAATAGTGCCGAACAGACCAACAGACGAATGTCCATAAATAAAGAAATGATGATAATGTGGTATGTCCATCAGTCTGTAGCATCCAACCGGAACTCTACCACAGGTTCATCACTGTTTACATCTGTAGTCCATAATATCCTCCGCTTTTCATCCACCGCAATGCCACACACATGACGGTCGAGTATATAACGGCGCAAGGGTGCTCCTGTCAGGCTGAACACATAAAGGTAACGGCCACCATCCTGCAGGCTTTCGCCTTGTTGGATGCTTTGGCCAATTTCCTTGAACGAAGTTCCCTGAAAAATGGCATAGACGGCACTGTCTGCCACCTGTACGTCGATGAAACCCATGATGCCCGTAGGGATGCCATACCCCTGACGTACTTGAAACTGCGGTTCGCCACCGGGTCCCAGGAGCACCGTATGCGTACTGTCGCGCAGGTTCCATAACTCAAGCACCTCGCCCAACTGGGTGGCGGCGGCCAACACATTGTTGCGGGGATTGTAGTCGATAAAACTGCGCCAGGCTTGTGCCAACGCCGGACGGGAGTGGAGCAAAGCGTCTTCGTTGGCCGTGGGGATGGAGCCGAACCGGCGTAACAGGCGGCCGTCGCGGTTCACCACGCAGAAACGGCTGTCACCCGAATAGTCGGGAACGAGGCAAGTGGAGTCGTTGATGCTGACAAAGTCGAGCGCACGGAGCAGTTGACGGTCGAGGCTGACCGTACCTACGCGAAGCAGCGAGTCGGCAGAAGGAGCAAACACGAAATGTACGACCTGCGACTTGTCGGAATCGAGGACATGGAGCGTGTCGCCTGTCCAACGCATGTTTTCGGCGGAAATTAGGTCGTCGGGGCCATCGCCACGGCGGCCGAAAGAAACCAGATGACGGAAGTCGGGAAGGCTGAAGGCGTGGAAGAAATGGTCCGTACCATGAAGATCCATCACCACGGCACGGTCTGCCTGCACGCGGATGCGGAAGGGATAGCGGAACACAGCGGTATCGAGAGGCAGCGGTGTGCCTGCAAGTTCTGCCGTTTGCGGGAAACCGTCGTAAACAGTCACCCTCTCGCGAAGAGGACGGGAACAGGCGGCGAGCCACAAAAGGACAAACGCGGCGGACAAACCGCCAGACAGTCGGGACA
>NZ_FR882937.1:0-8610 GCF_000435115.1 Bacteroides sp. CAG:633
GAGAACACTCGTGTTTCTTATCCTATCTACCACATCGAAAACATCGTTAAGCCGGTATCTAAAGGTCCTCACGCTCATCAGGTAATCTTCCTGTCAGCTGATGCCTTCGGTGTATTGCCTCCGGTATCTATCCTGAACCCCGAACAGGCTCAGTACTACTTCCTGTCTGGTTTCACTGCTAAGTTGGCTGGTACAGAACGTGGTATCACTGAACCGACTCCGACATTCTCTGCTTGCTTCGGCGCAGCCTTCCTGAGCTTGCACCCGACTAAATATGCAGAAGAGTTGGTTAAGAAGATGGAAAAAGTAGGTGCTAAGGCATACTTGGTTAACACTGGTTGGAACGGTACAGGCAAGCGTATTTCTATCCGCGATACTCGTGGTATCATCGACGCTATCCTGGACGGTTCTATCGACAAGGCTCCTACAAAGGTTATCCCGTACTTCGACTTCGTAGTTCCGACAGAATTGCCGGGTGTTGATCCGAAGATCCTCGATCCTCGCGACACTTACGAATGCGCTTGCCAATGGGAAGAAAAAGCCAAAGATCTGGCTGGCCGCTTCATCAAGAACTTCGCTAAGTTCACTGGCAACGAAGCTGGTAAGAAGCTGGTTGCTGCTGGTCCGAAGCTCTAATCGAAAAGACTATAAGCAATCAATAAAAGAGAGGGTACATCCGGTGCGGATGTACCCTCTTTCTTTTCTAGTTCTCCAGCAGACAAAACAAGAACCTCACCGTCCACCCGTCACTTTCAGCAGAAAATCAGCAAAAGCCAAAGCCGACTTTTTCCGATAAGTACCCTGTGGCCAAAACAGAAAGCCACGCGAAGTGAGATGGTCATTGCAAAGAATCGGAATCTGCATCAGGTCGGGCTCACCACGAACGGCGGCCTGTGTCAGTATGGTTCCCCACTGCCCGCTTCTCAACGCATGAATGATGGTATGGACGTCGTCCATTTCGACAGAAGCCGTAAGCTCCATATGATGCCGACGGAACAGTTCTTCCACTTTCTTTCTCGTAGCAAACCCAGAAGCCGGCAATATCAACGGCGTCTGCGACAGGCGCTTCAATGTGACCGACGAAAGTTCGGCCAACGGATGCGAACGATGGACGATGAAGTTAAGACGCGAAGAGAAAAGCGGCAGCGTTTCAAACTCATCTTCCACCCCTTCCGGCTTGAACGAAAGTACAAAGTCGGGGCCACTACCGTCCAACCGCTTCAACAGTTCTTCGGAAGTAGCAAAAGTAACTTCTACCCGTACTTTGGGATGGGCTTGCGAAAAAAGCTTCAGTGCTGCAATCAGTAGCGGACTCATGCTGTAAGTCACACCGATACGCAATACCCCTGTTTCAATTCCCTTCAAGTCACGAATAATCTGTCGTCCGTCTTCCGCATCGTGAATGGCCCGGACGGCATAAGGCAAAAAGGCATGACCGGCCTCGGTGGGTACAATACGCTTGCCAATACGGTCGAAAAGCAATACATCCAGTTCATCCTCCAGCTGTTTGATCTGCTGCGAAAGCGTACTCTGAGAGATATGAAGTACACGAGCTGCTTCCGAAAAATTCTGCCGCTCGCAAGCTTCCTTGAAATACTTCAGTTGGCGTAATTCCATGTTTCAATCGTTTTAGCCTATAAGGTTTATCGAAAAAATGAATTTTGCAGATATAAAAAAATAACCCACTCCTCCATATATTTGTTCGAAAACAATAAAGAAAGAAGATGAAAAAGATAAATGGTCACATAACCAACGGTAAAAAAGCCGTTGTCCTCTATTACAGCCACAAAGGAAAAACGGCCGCTTATGCCCGCGAAATAGCCATGTACCTTTGGTCGAAAGGCCTGAATGTCAGCCTGAGCGCCGTGTCGGATGCCACACCGGAGAAGCTGGCAGGATGCGACTTTCTGATTTCGGGTTGCTGGACCTGCGGATGGTTCATCATCGGACAACATCCGCACAGGCAATGGCAGGACTTCAGCCGACAGATACAACAGCTGGTGCAGGCCGACCGTACACTTCTTTTCACCACTTACCGATTCAGAACAGGCAGTATGTACATGCGTATGAAACGGACACTGAACATTCCACGAACATACCCTGTACCCTTTCTGAAATCGAAAACCGGGCGTCTCACCGACGAGGACAAAACTCAATTGGACCATTTCATCGGTATACCCTTTATTCACTAACTATAAACGTAACATGGTATGAAAACTAAGAAACTGACCACCGCTGCAGGAGCACCTGTAGCCGACAATCAAAATGTAGCCACCGCAGGACGCCGGGGGCCGATGCTCTTACAAGATGTATGGTTTCTGGAGAAACTGGCACACTTCGACCGCGAAGTCATTCCCGAACGCCGCATGCACGCCAAAGGATCGGGAGCTTTCGGCAAATTTACCGTAACTCATGACATTACCCCCTACACCAAAGCCTCCATCTTCTCACAGATCGGCAAAGAGACGGAAGTTTTTGTACGCTTCTCGACCGTAGCCGGAGAGCGTGGAGCTGCCGATGCCGAACGCGATATCCGCGGATTTGCCATCAAGTTCTATACAGACGAAGGCAACTGGGATCTGGTAGGAAACAACACCCCCGTCTTCTTCCTGCGCGACCCGTTGAAGTTCCCCGATCTGAATCATGCCGTCAAGCGCGATCCGCGCACCAACATGCGCAGTGCACGCAACAACTGGGACTTCTGGACACTACTGCCCGAAGCACTTCATCAGGTGACTATCACCATGAGCGACCGCGGCATCCCGGCTTCGTACCGACATATGCACGGCTATGGCAGCCACACCTTCTCGCTCATCAATGCTGAAGGCAAACGAACGTGGGTAAAATTCCATTTACGTACCCAGCAGGGTATCAAGAACCTGACCGATCAGGAAGCTGAAGCCATCATAGCCAAAGATCGCGAAAGCCACCAGCGTGACTTGTACGAAAGCATCGAAAAAGGCGATTTCCCACGTTGGACCATGTTCATCCAGCTGATGACAGAAGAGCAGGCTGATAACTGTCCGTTCAACCCCTTCGACCTCACCAAAGTATGGTCGCAGAAAGAATATCCGCTCATCGAAGTAGGCGTACTGGAACTGAACCGTAACCCCGAAAACTACTTCGCCGACGTAGAACAGGCAGCCTTCAATCCGGCCAACGTAGTGCCAGGCATCAGCTTCTCACCCGACCGCATGTTGCAAGGACGTCTCTTCTCGTACGGCGACACACAACGTTACCGCTTGGGCGTGAACCACCATCAGATTCCTGTGAACCGCAGCCGTTGTCCGTTCCTCAACATGTACCATCGTGACGGACAAATGAGAGTTGACGGCAATTATGGATCGACACTGGGATATGAGCCTAACAGCTATGGCGAATGGCAGCAACAAGGCGAATACAAGGAACCACCCCTCGAACTGGACGGAGCTGCCTACCAATGGGACTACCGCGAAGACGATTCGGATTACTATTCACAGGCCGGCGATCTGTTCCGCCTGATGACACCTGCACAACAACAGGTTCTGTTTGATAATACAGCCCGTGCAATGGGCGACATTCCCGAAGAAATCAAACTTCGCCATATCCGCAACTGTCTGAAAGCCGATGAAAATTATGGTCGCGGCATCGCTCAGGCACTGGGCATCGACATGACTCATCCCGGACTGGTCGAAGCCTAACCTAATACTTTCAGCCCTCCAGCAAATCTTACATATAAAAAAGTAACCCAACAAAGACTGGAGGGCTGAAAAAAGTAAAAAAGCAGAGGTTTTTATTGAAATATTTCACTAGTTTTGCCAAGAACTATTTGATTCACAAAAAAGAACCTCTTATGAAAAAGTATCTCCTGCTCGCCCTGTTCGCCATCGGCATCATGGGCTTTCAATCGTGCCAATCGAAACAAGGACGTATCGACGACCTGAAAGACTTCGTAGAAGAAATCAATGAAGAAGGTAAGGATTATACCGCCGAACAATGGGAAAAAGCCAATGAGCAGTTTAGCAAACTACTCGACAAAATCAACTCGTACGAAGACCTCACCGAGGAAGAACTGAAAGAAGTGGCCAAATTGCAAGGTCAATATGCTGCCACCGTATTCAAAAATAGCGGAAAAGCCATCATGGAACAGATGGAAAAGGCTGGTGCTGCACTCGGTGGTTTCCTTGAAGGAGTGGACGAAGGACTGGAAAATCAGGAACAACAAACCAATCCTTAATTTTATAATTGCCAGAAACATCAAACTAAATAAACGTGTATATGAAACTATTGAAAGGTATCGTGGGCGGCCTCTGTCTGTGTGCGGCTATCGGATGTACCGCCCCCGCTTCGCAAAAAGAAAACACTGCGACTTCTGAAAGCCTCAGCCAGTCGGAAGCCGTTATTAAAACCATCATGGATCGTCGCAGTATCCGCCAGTATAAACCGCAACCCGTGAACCGTGACACCATGCAGACCATACTGAAATGTGGCATCAATGCCCCCAACGGTATGAACAAACAGTCGTGGGAAGTACGTGTAGTAGACAATCCGGAATTTATCAACGGCGTAACGGAACTCTACAAGAAGAGCAACCCCAAAGCAGCCGAAGACCCGTCGTTCAAAAACATGTTCCGTAACGCACCGACAGTAGTATTCATTGCCAATGATCCGTCGTATGACTGTTCACAGATAGACTGCGGTCTGTTGGGAGGCAATATGATACTCACGGCACAATCTATGGGTATCGGATCGTGTTGCCTGGGTGGACCGGCACGTTTCATGAAATCACCCGAAGCTGCCGAATATCTGAAAAAACTAAACTTCAGCGAAGGCTACGAACTGCTATACTGCATTGCTTTCGGCTATCCGAACGAAGCGCCTGCCGCCAAACCGCGTAATGCAGAGAAAGTACAATTTATCGACTGAAAAAGGCATAAATAGCAAGTCTCTGGAAACTACTTCAGGCACGAACTACACAGATGGTTGCGGATATCTTTCCTGGCTTCCGCATCGCTTCCATGTAGTTCGTGCCTGAAGAAGTTTATCATCTATCCACATCCTTTTCTCATTCTCCAACCTTGCCACGGCATTGCTTTCTGAACTCGCGCGGCGTGCAGCCGTTCAATTTCTGAAATGCAGCATTAAAACTGCTGACCGAATTGAAGCCGCACTCGAAAGCAATGTTCATCACTGCCTGATTACCAGTCACCAGCATCCGCTGGGCATGAGCAACCCGCTCCTCAATAATATGCTCACCCAACGTAAGCCCGAAGGCTTTCTTGAACAGAGCATTCGCATAGTCGGGATGTAGCCCCACAGCAGCCCCGACATCGGTCACTTTGATAGGCTCCCTATAATTGCGTGCAATATAAATGGCCATCTGTTCTACCAGACTGATCTCACCCGAATATACAGACTGAGTTTCCAATTGTTTCCCCTTGGTCAAGCCTACTGCCATACGCAACAGACGCGCATGCAGCTCCAGTGTAGTAACCTCCTGAAAATAAGGTTTATCGCTCTCCGATGCCATTCGCCTCAGCAAATACTCGTCATAATCGACCTTACCTTGACGCCTTTCGTCATCCAGCAACACACCCCCGCGAAGCACCGCATCGGTAAAAGCTGATGGAAGCCGCCATTCCAGAAACAAGGAAAAAGGAATGGTGCAAACATAGTAAGGCGTATCAGACTCGTAATGCACAATTTGATGAGGAACCAGCCCCCAAAACACTGCCAATCGTCCACAAGGCACTACTACCCTGCGATCCTGAAATAAATAAGCAATGGAACCGGCAGGCACATAGTTCAGTTCTATCTCATTATGACGGTCGGGGCGCCGCATCAGATCGGGAGTCCACACTTCACACGTCAGCCCGTAAGGAGCAAACTCCTGACGGCGACAATCAAACCGGTACATCGGCCCTGTATGTTGCATATTCTCTTCAGGCATTTTCAGCAGTTTCTTCTTATGAAAAGTATAGAATGCCGTAAATTTACGCCATTCTTTCCGAAACACCTAACAATATGCACTGAATTAAAAATTGTTTTCCCATACAAAAGGTAGCAAACAAAACTCATAATATTGTCGCTGCAAAGCTAAAAAGCTGAAAGGGCTGTGTCGAAACCAATAATGTCTCGGCACAGCCCTTTCGCTTATTATATGAAAATACGTCGTTTAAGAGTTCTTGTTCGCACGCTTACGTTCCGTCTCATCAAGAATGACCTTACGCATACGCATGGACTTCGGAGTTACTTCCACATATTCGTCTTCCTTAATGTATTCCAATGCTTCTTCGAGTGAGAATTGTACGGGCGGAATCAGACGGGCTTTTTCGTCTGAGCCACTGGCACGCATATTGGTCAGTTTCTTCGACTTGGTCACGTTCACAACAAGGTCGTTATCATGCGAATGCTCGCCTACAACCTGACCGGCATACACTTCTTCTTGCGGGAAGATAAAGAACTTACCACGATCCTGCAATTTATCGATGGCATAGGCAAAAGCTGTTCCGCTTTCCATCGCAATCATGGAGCCGTTGGTACGACGTTCTATCTCACCCTTATAAGGCTGATATTCCTTGAAACGATGAGCCATGATGGCTTCGCCGGCACTAGCAGTCAACACATTAGTACGCAAACCAATGATACCGCGCGAAGGCATGTCGAATTCCAAGTTCACACGGTCACCCGCACTCTCCATCTTCACCATTTCTCCCTTACGGCGAGTCACCATATCGATAATCTTGCTGGCATATTCTTCGGGGACATTCACTGTCAATTCCTCGATAGGTTCGCATCTTACACCGTCTATCTCCTTAAAGATAACTTGCGGCTGACCTACCTGTAATTCATAACCTTCACGACGCATGGTTTCGATGAGCACCGACAGGTGCAACACGCCACGACCCGATACAATCCATTTGCCATCTTCCTCGCTCTTCTTCACACGCAAAGCCAGGTTTTTGTCCAGCTCCTTCATCAAACGGTCGTGAATGTGACGCGAAGTCACAAACTTTCCTTCTTTACCGAAGAAAGGCGAATCGTTAATGGTGAAAAGCATACTCATGGTAGGCTCATCGATAGCGATAGGCGGCAATGCTTCCGGATTTTCATAATCGCAAATGGTATCACCGATTTCGAATCCTTCGATACCAACCAGCGCACAAATATCACCCGACGATACTTCGGGCACTTTTACACGGCCCATACCTTCAAATGTATGCAGTTCCTTGATTTTTGTTTTTACAATGCTTCCGTCACGCTTTGCCAAAGACACATTCATGCCTTCACGCAACGTACCGCGATGAACACGTCCCACTGCTATACGACCGGTATAGGAAGAATAGTCAAGTGAAGTCACCAGCATCTGCGGCGTACCCTCCAGTTGTTCAGGAGCCGGAATATTCTCCAAGATGCAATCGAGCAACGGAGTAATATTATCCGTTGGCTTCTGCCAGTCGGTACTCATCCAGTTATTCTTGGCCGAACCGTAAATCACAGGAAAATCAAGCTGGTCTTCCGTTGCGTTCAGGCTGAACATCAGGTCAAATACCATTTCATATACTTCTTCGGGGCGGCAATTGGGCTTATCGACCTTATTGACCACCACAATGGGCTTCAGACCAATCTGCAAAGCTTTCTGAAGCACAAAACGCGTCTGCGGCATCGGCCCTTCGAAAGCGTCCACCAGCAGGATACAACCGTCGGCCATATTGAGCACACGCTCTACTTCACCGCCAAAGTCGCTGTGTCCCGGAGTGTCGATAATATTGATTTTAGTACCTTTATAATTGATAGATACGTTTTTCGAAAGAATCGTTATTCCTCGTTCACGCTCCAAATCATTGTTATCCAGCATTAATTCACCCGTGCTCTGGTTGCTTCGGAACAGATTTCCGGCCAGCAGCATCTTGTCTACAAGCGTCGTCTTGCCATGGTCCACGTGGGCAATGATGGCAATGTTTCTGATGTTTTGCATACGAATACCTATTATTTTCAGGGTGCAAAGATAGTGCATTTTTTACGATTACCGTCCGGTATATGTCAAAAAGTCGCTTCCTTAACCCTCTAATTCTCTGTTTCCACACCCGTTTTTCCAATGTACAACCTTCAATCACTGCCATCCTTCCTTCAGGGATCGCTATTGTCACTTTAGTTTTAACATTACAATCCGCTGCTGCGCAATCGGGCACAAACACTCAACTATTTTCGACAAAAAAGAACATAGCAATCACTTTTTTGCCTGAAAGTCATTGCCATATCAAAGATAATATCTACCTTTGCAGCCCCGAAAGGGAATATTCAATAACTTTTTAATTAAACATTTTATGTATTTAGACGCTGCTAAAAAGCAAGAAATCTTCGGCAAGTACGGAAAGTCTAACTCTGATACTGGATCAGCTGAGTCTCAGATAGCTTTGTTTTCCTACCGTATTGCCCGTCTGACTGAGCACATGAAGCTCAACAGAAAGGATTATAGTACTGAAAGAGCCTTGACGATGTTGGTAGGTAAACGCCGTGCGTTACTGAACTACCTGTACAACCGCGACATCAATCGCTATCGTGCCATCGTTAAAGAGCTTGGCTTGCGTAAGTAATCACACTTGCGGCAATAGCATTAAAGCAAAGAAG
>NZ_FR882938.1:0-11054 GCF_000435115.1 Bacteroides sp. CAG:633
TCTAAGTATATTATTGAGAGAAGAAAGAAGTAATCTGATTAATTGAGAAAATTATGAGTCGTTCATTAAAAAAAGGTCCGTATATTAACGTTAAACTTGAGAAGAAAGTGCTTGCCATGAATGAATCTGGCAAGAAGGCTGTAGTTAAGACTTGGGCCAGAGCTTCAATGATTTCGCCTGATTTCGTAGGCCATACTGTTGCAGTTCACAATGGAAATAAATTCATTCCTGTTTACGTTACCGAAAATATGGTAGGACACAAGTTGGGCGAATTTGCTCCAACTCGTACATTCAGAGGACACGCTGGTAACAAGAAAAAATAAAGACAGGATTTATCTGAAATAATAAAGTAATAATATAATGGGAGCAAGAAAAAAAATATCGGCTGATAAAAGAAAAGAAGCCCTTAAATCCATGTATTTTGCGAAATTGCAAAATGTTCCTACTTCCCCGCGTAAGATGCGTCTCGTGGCAGACATGATTCGCGGTATGGAAGTGAACAGAGCGCTTGGCGTCTTGAAGTTCTCTTCTAAAGAGGCTGCTGCGAGAGTGGAGAAGCTGCTGCGTTCTGCAATTGCTAACTGGGAGCAGAAAAACGAACGTAAGGCTGAAAGTGGCGAATTGTTCGTAACAAAGATTTATGTTGATGGTGGTGCTACGCTGAAAAGAATGCGTCCGGCTCCGCAGGGAAGAGGTTACAGAATTCGCAAGCGTTCAAATCACGTAACATTGTTCGTTGGTTCTAAAAGTAATAACGAAGATCAAAATTAAGGTAAATGGGACAAAAAGTTAATCCAATAAGCAACCGTTTAGGAATTATCAGAGGCTGGGATTCCAATTGGTATGGTGGAAAGAATTACGGCGATTCTTTGTTGGAAGATAGCAAAATTCGCAAATATCTGAACGCTCGTCTTGCTAAAGCCAGCGTTTCAAGAATTGTAATCGAACGTACACTGAAACTCGTGACTATTACCGTTTGTACTGCACGTCCGGGTATCATTATCGGTAAGGGTGGCCAGGAAGTTGATAAGTTGAAAGAGGAATTGAAGAAGGTTACCGATAAGGACATCCAGATTAATATCTTCGAAGTTAAGAGACCTGAACTCGACGCCGTTATCGTGGCTAATAACATCGCCCGTCAGGTTGAAGGTAAGATTGCCTACCGTCGTGCCATCAAGATGGCTATCGCTAATACAATGCGTATGGGTGCGGAAGGTATTAAAATTCAGATTTCAGGACGTTTGAATGGCGCTGAAATGGCACGTTCTGAAATGTATAAGGAAGGAAGAACTCCGTTGCACACTTTCAGAGCAGACATCGACTACTGTCATGCAGAAGCATTGACGAAGGTTGGTCTTCTCGGTATTAAAGTTTGGATTTGTAGAGGTGAAGTTTATGGTAAGAGAGAATTGGCTCCGAACTTTACACAAAGCAAGGAAAGTGGTCGTGGAAGCAATAGCGGAAACAATGGCGGAAAGAACTTCAAAAGAAAGAAAAATAATCGCTAACGAATTTGATTTTTAGGAATTATGTTACAACCGAAAAAAACAAAATTCAGAAGACAACAAAAAGGCCGTCAAAAAGGCAATGCCCAAAGAGGTAACCAGCTGGCTTTCGGGTCATTTGGTATCAAAGCTTTGGAGACGAAATGGATCACAGGCCGTCAGATTGAAGCTGCACGTATTGCAGTAACGAGATATATGCAACGTCAAGGACAAATTTGGATTCGCATTTTCCCCGATAAACCTATTACGAGAAAGCCTGCTGACGTACGTATGGGTAAAGGTAAAGGTAATCCCGAAGGATTCGTAGCTCCTGTAACACCGGGTAGAATTATCATCGAAGCCGAGGGTGTTTCTTATGAGATCGCTAAAGAAGCTTTGCGCTTGGCAGCACAGAAGCTTCCTATCACTACTAAGTTCGTGGTAAGACGTGATTACGATGTTCAAAATCAAAATGCGTAAGGAGTATGAAAATAGCAGAAATTAGAGAAATGTCTACCAGTGATTTGGTAGAAAGAGTTGAAGCAGAAGTAGCAAAGTATGATCAAATGGTTTTGAATCATTCTATTTCTCCTTTGGATAATCCTGCTCAGATCAAACAGTTACGCAGAACAATCGCGCGTATGAAGACTGAGTTACGTCAAAGAGAACTTAACAATAAATGATGAGTTTGATGGAAGCAAGAAATTTAAGAAAAGAAAGAACTGGGGTTGTGCTTAGCAACAAGATGGACAAGACTATCACAGTTGCTGCCAAATTTAAGGAAAAACACCCCATTTATGGTAAGTTCGTTAGCAAGACTAAGAAGTACCATGCTCATGATGAGAAGAATGAGTGTAATGTAGGTGATACTGTACGTATCATGGAAACTCGTCCTTTGAGCAAGACCAAGAGATGGAGATTAGTAGAAATTGTAGAAAAAGCTAAGTAATTATGATACAAGCAGAATCCAGACTTACAGTATGTGACAACAGTGGGGCAAAAGAAGCCCTCTGTATTCGCGTTTTGGGCGGTACAGGTCGTCGCTATGCTTCTGTAGGGGATGTTATTGTTGTTTCTATCAAGAGCGTCATCCCTTCGAGTGATATTAAAAAAGGTGCAGTGTCTAAGGCTTTGATCGTACGTACTAAGAAAGAAATCCGTCGTCCGGATGGATCTTATATACGTTTTGATGACAACGCTTGTGTGTTGTTGAACAATGCAGGCGAAATCAGAGGTAGTCGTATTTTCGGTCCGGTAGCTCGTGAACTCCGTGCTACTAACATGAAAGTGGTGTCACTCGCTCCTGAAGTACTTTAATTTTGTAAAAGATTTAGGTAATGAGTAAGTTACATATAAAGAAAGGCGATACAGTTTACGTAAACGCTGGTGAAGATAAGGGTAAGACTGGTCGCGTGTTGAAGGTTCTTGTTGAGAAAAAACGTGCGATCGTTGAAGGTATCAACATGGTGTCGAAGAGCACAAAGCCGAGCGCTAAGAACCCCCAGGGTGGTATTGTGAAGCAGGAAGCTTCTATCCACATTTCAAACTTGAATCCGGTTGATCCGAAGACTGGTAAACCAACTCGTGTTGGTAGAAAAGTTAGTACTAATGCCAATGGCAAGAAGACTTTAGTGCGTTATTCTAAAAAATCAGGAGAGGAGATTAAGTAATGAGTAATACTGCTAGCCTTAAGAAAGAATATGCAGAGCGTATCGCTCCTGCATTGAAATCACAGTTCCAGTATTCTTCTTCTATGCAGATACCCGTACTTAAGAAGATTGTGATCAATCAAGGTCTGGGTATGGCTGTTGCCGACAAGAAGATTATTGAAGTGGCAATTAACGAAATGACTGCTATTACTGGCCAGAAAGCCGTAGCAACCGTTTCTCGTAAAGATATTGCAAACTTTAAGTTGCGTAAGAAAATGCCGATTGGCGTAATGGTGACTCTGCGTCGTGAGAGAATGTACGAATTCCTTGAGAAATTGGTTCGTGTCGCTCTTCCCCGTATCCGTGACTTCAAAGGTATTGAAAGTAAGTTCGATGGTAAGGGTAACTATACCCTTGGTATTCAGGAGCAAATCATTTTCCCTGAAATAAATATCGATAGTATTACAAGAATTCTCGGTATGAATATTACCTTTGTAACCTCTGCGAAGACAGATGAAGAAGGTTATGCTTTGTTGAAGGAATTCGGTTTACCGTTTAAAAACGCTAAAAAAGATTGATAAGTTATGGCAAAAGAATCAATGAAGGCACGTGAAGTAAGACGTGCAAAATTAGTAGCCAGATATGCCGAGAAAAGAGCTGCCCTGAAGAAAATCGTTAGAACGGGTGACCCTGTAGAGGCTTATGAGGCTGCACAAAAGCTTCAGGAATTGCCTAAGAATGCTAACCCCATTCGTCTGCACAATCGTTGCAAGCTGACTGGTCGTCCTAAAGGATATATCCGTCAGTTCGGCATTTCCAGAATCCAGTTCCGTGAGATGGCCTCAAACGGTCTTATCCCGGGTGTAAAGAAAGCAAGCTGGTAATTATTATTTTTTAAATATTGTCAGGGTAGTCCTGATTAATTTAATTTATTTTTATATGACTGATCCAATAGCAGATTATTTGACGAGGTTGCGGAACGCTATTCAAGCGAAGCACAGAGTTGTGGAAGTTCCGGCTTCAAATTTGAAAAAAGAAATCACTAAGATTCTTTTTGAGAAAGGCTACATTCTTAATTACAAGTTTGTAGAAGATGGTCCTCAAGGTACAATCAAGGTAGCCTTGAAGTATGATCCGGTTAACAAGGTAAACGCTATCAAGAAACTGGAAAGAATTTCTTCTCCGGGTATGCGTAAATATACTGGTTACAAGGATATGCCGCGTGTTATTAATGGTTTGGGTATTGCTATAATATCTACTTCCAAAGGTGTAATGACCAACAAAGAAGCCGCTGAACTGAAGATCGGTGGTGAGGTTTTGTGTTATGTATATTAATGAGGAGGAATAAGCAATGTCAAGAATAGGAAAATTACCCATTAGCATTCCTGCCGGAGTAACAGTTACTTTGAAGGATGATGTAGTAACCGTAAAGGGACCTAAAGGCGAAATGAGCCAATACGTAAATCCTGCTATCAATGTTGCCATCGAAGACGGTCATGTAGTTTTGACAGAGAACGAGAACGCAATGTTGGATAATCCGAAGCAAAAACATGCGTTCCACGGTTTGTATCGTGCATTGGTTCACAACATGGTTGTTGGTGTATCTGAAGGATATAAGAAAGAGTTGGAACTTGTCGGTGTAGGTTACCGTGCTTCTAACCAAGGAAATATCATTGAACTGGCTTTGGGATATACTCACAGTATCTTTATACAGTTGCCGCCTGAAGTGAAGGTAGAGACTAAGTCTGAAAGAAATAAGAATCCTTTGATTATTCTGGAATCTTGTGATAAGCAATTGCTTGGTCAAGTTTGCTCTAAAATACGTTCTTTCCGTAAGCCTGAACCCTACAAAGGTAAAGGTATTAAGTTTGTTGGCGAAGAAATTCGTAGAAAGTCTGGTAAATCGGCCGGCGCTAAATAATCATTTAAATTGATAGAATATTATGACAACAAAAATAGAAAGACGAATTAAAATCAAATATAGAGTACGCAATAAAGTTTCAGGCACGCCTGAGTGTCCGCGTATGAGTGTATTTAGAAGCAACAAGCAAATCTATGTTCAGGTTATCGATGATTTGTCAGGTAGAACACTGGCTGCCGCTTCTTCTTTGGGTATGACTGAAAAGATGCCTAAGAAGGAACAAGCTGCTAAGGTAGGCGAGCTGATCGCTAAGAAAGCACAGGAAGCTGGAATTACTACTGTTGTTTTCGACCGTAATGGTTACTTATATCATGGGAGAGTAAAAGAAGTGGCTGATGCTGCACGTAACGGTGGACTTAAATTTTAATCATTATGGCAGGACTTAATAATAGAGTTAAGATTTCAAACGATATAGAACTGAAAGATAGATTAGTTGCTATTAATCGTGTGACCAAGGTGACAAAAGGTGGTAGAACTTTCAGCTTCTCTGCCATTGTGGTAGTAGGTAATGAAGAAGGTATCATCGGTTGGGGACTTGGTAAGGCAGGTGAAGTAACAGCTGCTATAGCAAAAGGTGTAGAATCTGCAAAGAAGAACTTGACAAGAGTACCTGTATTGAAGGGAACTGTTCCTCACGAACAGTCGGCTAAGTTTGGTGGTGCTGAAGTATTCATCAAGCCTGCTTCTCACGGTACGGGTGTGGTTGCCGGTGGTGCAATGCGTGCTGTACTCGAAAGTGTAGGTGTGACGGACGTTTTGGCTAAATCAAAAGGTTCTTCTAACCCTCATAACTTGGTGAAGGCTACAATTCTGGCATTAAGCGAAATGCGTGATGCTCGTATGGTAGCTCAGAACAGAGGTATCAGTATTGAAAAAGTTTTTAGAGGATAAGGAGGAAAATTATGTCGACTATAAAGATTAAACAAGTAAAAAGTAGAATTGGTGCTCCTGCTGACCAGAAGAGAACTCTCGATGCACTGGGACTTCATAAGTTGAATCGTGTGGTTGAACACGAATGCACTCCTTCAATTCTTGGAATGGTAGATAAGGTTAAACACTTGGTTACCATTGTTAAGTAATTATTTGTTGAATAATAAAACGAATTACAATATGAACTTAAGTAATTTAAAACCTGCAGAGGGATCTACTAAATCAAGAAAGAGAATTGGACGTGGTCCGGGTTCTGGTTTGGGAGGCACTTCTACAAGAGGTCATAAGGGAGCTAAATCAAGATCTGGATATTCTAAGAAGATCGGTTTCGAAGGTGGTCAGATGCCTCTTCAACGCCGTGTTCCGAAGTTTGGCTTTAAAAATATCAATCGCGTAGAGTATAAGGCTATTAACTTGGATACAATCCAGAAACTGGCTGAAGCTAAGAATCTGCAGACTGTAGGTATCAACGATTTTGTTGATGCTGGTTTCATCTCTTCAAACCAGTTGGTAAAAGTGTTAGGTAACGGAACTTTGACTGCTAAGTTGGATGTACAGGCACATGCATTCTCTAAGACTGCTGCTGCTGCCATCGAAGCTGCTGGTGGACAAGTGGTAAAACTCTAATTCAATGAGAAAAGCTATTGAAACATTAAAGAATATATGGAAAATTGAGGATCTGAGACAACGGATCCTCATTACCATATTGTTTGTGGCAATCTACCGTTTTGGTTCATATGTTGTATTGCCAGGTGTTAACCCGTCAATGTTGACTCAGTTGCACGAGCAAACAAGCGAGGGCCTTTTGGCTTTGTTAAATATGTTTTCCGGAGGAGCATTTTCCAATGCATCTATTTTTGCTTTGGGTATTATGCCGTATATCTCTGCCTCCATCGTTATTCAGTTGCTGGGAATCGCTGTTCCGTATTTCCAGAAATTGCAGCGTGAAGGTGAAAGCGGTAGAAGGAAAATGAATCAGTATACTCGTTATCTGACCATTGTGATTCTTTTGTTCCAGGCTCCTTCTTATTTGATGAATCTTAAAATGCAGGCTGGACCTTCTTTAAGTGCTTCATTAGATTGGACTCTGTTTATCGTTTATTCTACCATCATTTTAGCTGCTGGTAGTATGTTTATTTTGTGGCTTGGTGAGAGAATTACTGATAAAGGTATCGGTAATGGTATTTCATTGATCATTATGGTGGGTATTATTGCACGCTTGCCGCAATCTCTGTTCCAGGAACTGGTATCTCGTATGACTGATAAGACTGGTGGTTTGGTTATGTTCTTGATCGAACTTGTTGTTTTGTTAGTCGTTATCGCTTTTGCAATCCTGCTTGTTCAGGGTACGAGAAAGATTCCTGTACAGTATGCAAAGAAAATTGTCGGTAACAAGCAATACGGTGGCGCAAGACAGTATATTCCTTTGAAAGTGAATGCTGCCAATGTGATGCCTATTATCTTTGCTCAGGCAATCATGTTTATCCCCATTACCTTTATTGGTTTCTCAAATGTAAATAATGCAAGCGGTTTCGTTCATGCATTAACTGATCATACAAGCTTCTGGTACAATTTGATTTTTGCAGTGTTGATTATATTATTTACTTATTTCTATACTGCAATAACCATTAATCCGACTCAGATGGCCGAGGATATGAAGCGTAACAATGGCTTTATTCCTGGTATTAAGCCGGGCAAGCAAACAGCAGAGTATATTGATGTGATTATGTCACGCATTACTTTGCCAGGTTCTTTCTTCCTTGCCTTGGTTGCCATTATGCCTGCTTTTGCTGGTGTATTTGGAGTAAAAGCTGAATTTGCTCAGTTCTTTGGCGGTACATCTTTGTTAATTCTTGTAGGTGTGGTTCTTGATACACTGCAGCAAGTTGAAAGTCATCTGTTGATGAGACATTATGACGGTTTGCTGAAATCTGGTCGTATCAAAGGCCGTAGTGGTAATGTAGCTGCATATTAATCTTTTTTGAGGAAATGATATTTCTTAAAACTGAAGATGAAATAGAGCTGCTCCGTGAGAGTAATTTGCTTGTAGGAAAAACGCTTGGTGAATTAGCCAAGATTATTAAGCCTGGAGTCACTACAAAGGAGCTGGATAAGGTTGCGGAAGAATTCATTAGAGATAATGGTGCTATTCCCACTTTTAAGGGTTTCCCCAATCAATATGGCGATCCGTTTCCAGCTTCGATTTGTACCTCTGTAAATGAGCAGGTGGTACATGGCATACCAAGTGATGTAGTACTGAAAGACGGCGATATAGTTTCGGTCGATTGTGGTACTTACATGAATGGATTTTGTGGTGATTCTGCTTATACGTTCTGTGTAGGTGAAGTTGATGAGGAAGTACGCAAATTGCTTAAAGTAACAAAAGAGGCATTATACATAGGAATTCAAAATGCTGTTCAGGGTAAACGCCTTGGTGATATCGGATATGCCATCCAACAGCATTGCGAATCCAATTCTTATGGTGTGGTGCGTGAGTTTGTAGGTCATGGTATCGGTAAAGAGATGCACGAGGATCCGCAAGTGCCTAACTACGGCAGACGTGGTTACGGTACGATGTTGAAACGCGGGTTGTGCATTGCTATTGAGCCGATGATTACCTTGGGAAGCCGTCAAATTGTGATGGAGCGGGATGGCTGGACAGTAAGAACGAAAGATCGTAAATGTGCTGCTCATTTCGAGCATACAATTGCAATAGGGTCTGGTGAAGCTGATATCTTGTCATCGTTCAAGTTCATTGAAGAAGTATTAGGAGATAAAGCAATTTAAGAAATTAATATGGCAAAGCAATCTGCAATAGAACAAGATGGAGTTATAGTTGAAGCATTGTCAAATGCAATGTTTCGCGTTGAATTAGAAAACGGACATGAGATTACTGCTCATATCTCAGGTAAGATGCGGATGCATTATATCAAAATCTTGCCAGGAGATAAAGTAAGAGTTGAAATGTCTCCTTACGATTTATCGAAAGGAAGAATTGTATTTAGATATAAATAAAATTAAGATATGAAAGTAAGAGCATCCTTAAAGAAACGTACGCCAGAGTGTAAGATCGTTAGACGTAATGGCCGTTTGTATGTTATTAACAAGAAAAATCCTAAGTATAAACAACGTCAAGGATAATATTATTATTTTTGCAAAAAAAATAATTTAGTATATGGCTATAAGAATAGTTGGTGTCGATTTGCCTCAAAACAAGAGAGGTGAAATTGCGTTGACCTATATTTACGGAATAGGTCGTAGTAGTTCAGCAAAAATTTTGGATAAAGCAGGTGTTGACAGAGACCTGAAAGTAAAAGACTGGACGGATGATCAGGCTGCCAAGATTCGTGAGATCATTGGCGCAGAGTACAAAGTAGAAGGTGATCTTCGCTCTGAGGTTCAATTGAATATTAAACGTTTGATGGATATCGGTTGCTACCGTGGTGTACGTCACCGTATCGGTCTGCCTGTTAGAGGCCAGAGCACAAAGAACAATGCTCGTACTCGTAAGGGTAGAAAGAAAACCGTTGCTAATAAGAAAAAAGCTACTAAATAATAATTGTTGATATGGCAAAAAAAACAGTTGCAGCAAAAAAGAGAAATGTAAAGGTAGATGCTAATGGACAATTGCACGTTCATTCATCTTTCAACAACATTATTGTTTCTCTGGCAAATAGCGAAGGTCAGATCATTTCTTGGTCTTCTGCCGGAAAAATGGGATTTAGAGGTTCTAAGAAGAACACTCCTTATGCAGCACAGATGGCTGCACAAGATTGTGCTAAGGTTGCCTATGATCTTGGTTTGAGAAAGGTTAAGGCATATGTGAAGGGTCCAGGTAACGGACGTGAGTCTGCTATTAGAACTGTACACGGTGCAGGTATTGAAGTTACTGAGATTATCGACGTAACTCCGCTTCCTCACAATGGTTGTCGTCCTCCGAAAAGACGTAGAGTTTAAGATTTACCTTTATTTAAATGACACTTGATTTTGTTATTGGATTGTATAATTCTTCTCTGCAATCGCGGCTGCAACAAATTAAGTTCATGACTAACAATTAAAAATTAAAAGAAATGGCTAGATATACTGGACCAAAATCAAGAATAGCCCGTAAATTCGGTGAAGGTATCTTTGGAGCAGATAAAGTTTTGTCTAAGAAGAATTATCCTCCCGGACAACACGGTAATTCAAGAAAGAGAAAAACTTCTGAATATGGTGTGCAACTTCGTGAAAAGCAGAAAGCTAAATACACCTATGGAGTTTTGGAAAAACAATTCCGTAACCTGTTCGAGAAGGCAGCTACGGCAAAAGGTATTACTGGTGAGGTATTGCTTCAATTGCTCGAAGGTCGTCTCGACAATGTTGTATACCGTTTAGGTATTGCTCCTACTCGTGCAGCTGCCCGTCAGCTGGTTAGTCACAAGCATATCACAGTGGATGGTGAAGTTGTAAACATCCCTTCATATGCAGTGAAACCCGGTCAGATTGTTGGAGTACGTGAGAAATCTAAGTCATTGGAAGTTATCGCTAACTCATTGGCTGGTTTCAATCACAGCAAGTATCCTTGGTTGGAGTGGGATGAAACTCTGAAGGTTGGTAAACTGTTGCATGTTCCTGAAAGAGCAGACATTCCTGAAAACATTAAAGAGCATTTGATCGTAGAGTTGTATTCTAAATAATAATTAATTTCATGGCGATATTAGCATTTCAAAAACCTGATAAAGTATTAATGTTGGAAGCGGACTCTAAATTCGGAAAGTTCGAATTTCGTCCGTTGGAGCCCGGTTTCGGTATTACCGTGGGTAATGCCCTGCGCCGCATCCTGCTTTCTTCCTTGGAGGGTTTTGCTATCACCACCATCAAGATTGAAGGTGTTGAGCATGAATTCTCCAGTGTACCGGGAGTTAAGGAGGATGTTACTAACATTATCTTGAATCTGAAACAAGTGAGATTCAAGCAAGTAGTTGAAGAATTCGAAAGTGAGAAAGTAAGTATTACCATTGAGAATTCTACTGAATTTAAAGCAGGTGACATAGGTAAGTATTTGACTGGATTTGAAGTGTTAAATCCTGA
>NZ_FR882939.1:0-3454 GCF_000435115.1 Bacteroides sp. CAG:633
ACGCCAGTGCTTGTGCTCGGCTTCGAGCACCTTGCGGCGGGCTTCGAAGTCGGCGTCCAGGCTGGGCACTTTCTTCCAGAAGTCGTCCAGCGAACCTTCGAAGAAGTCGTCGGGCACGAAGAGGTGTTTCTCCACGTCGCTCTGCTCCAGGCGATAACCGGCTTCGCGGGCCAGGATGACCAACTTGCGGATAACGTCCTTACCGCTGAGGTCGATGCGCGGATCGGGTTCGGAGTAACGCTCTTCCTGCGCCATGCGGATGGTGCGGCTGAAAGGGATGTCGGCACTGATCTTGTTGAAGATGTAGTTCAGCGTGCCGCTCAGTACGGCTTCTATCTTCAGTATCTTGTCGCCACTATGGATGAGGTCGTTGATGGTGTTGATGATGGGCAGTCCGGCGCCCACGTTGGTCTCGAACAGATACTTCACACCGCGCTGACGGGCTATCTGCTTCAGTGTGCGGTAGTTTTCGTATTCGGACGAAGCGGCTATCTTGTTGGCTGCCACTACCGATACGTTGTGTTGCAGCAGGTCTTTGTAGAGCGAAGCTACTTCGGCACTCGCCGTACAGTCGACGAAGACGGAGTTGAAGATATTCATTCCGATAATCTCGTTGCGCAAAATGCCTACAGTGCTTTCCTTACCCTTTGCGGCGAGTTCTTCACGGAAGTTGGCCAAGTCGAGCCCCTCGCGGGCAAACATCGCTCTGCTGGCATCGGCGATACCTACAACATTGAGTTGCAGACCGTTCTCCTGCATCAACTTCTGCCGCTGGCTGTGAATCTGCTGTATCAGGCTGCCGCCCACGGTGCCAATGCCGCAAATGAAGAGGTTGAGTACCTGATATTCAGAGAGGAAGAACGAATCGTGGATAACGTTAAGCGACTTACGCAACGACTTGCTGTCTACTACAAACGAAATGTTGGTCTCCGAAGCACCCTGCGCACAGGCTATCACATTAATACCGTTGCGTCCCAGCGTGCCGAACAGCTTACCGGCGATACCTGGGGTATGCTTCATGTTCTCGCCTACGATGGCTACGGTAGCCAGGTTCTTCTCGGCCTGTATGGGCGAAATCTCGCCCATCACAATTTCCTTGGCAAACTCTTCGTTCAGCACTTCGCAAGCCAGGTCGGCATCGGCATTGCGCACACCGATGGATGTCGAGTTCTCCGACGATGCCTGCGACACGAGGAAGACGCTAATGCCGTTCTTGGCCAACGCCTTGAATATGCGGTAGTTGACACCGATGACGCCCACCATACCGAGACCCTGCACAGTAATGAGGCTCGTATCATTAATCGAAGAAATACCCTTGATGGCCTTACTCTGCGGATCGGAAACTTCCTGCTTAATGATGGTACCTTCGCCCTCGGGATTGAAAGTGTTCTTTATCAGGATAGGAATGTTCTTGTGGCAGACGGGGTAGATGGTAGGCGGATAGACTACCTTGGCACCGAAGTTACAAAGTTCGGTAGCTTCCACGTAGCTCAACTCCTTGATGGTGTAGGCAGTGGAGATGACACGCGGATCGGCGGTCATGAAGCCGTCCACATCGGTCCAGATTTCCAGACTGTCGGCATCGAGCGCAGCGGCCACAATGGCTGCCGTGTAGTCCGAACCTCCGCGGCCCAGGTTGGTCACGACGCCCGTCGTCTTGTCGGTAGCAATGAAGCCCGGTATCAGCGTACGGCGGGGCAATTCGCGGAAGGTCTCACGCACCAGGCGATAGGTCTGGTCGGCATCGAGAATGTGTTTCGAGAATTTCTTTTCTGTCTTGATGAACTGACGCGAGTCGCGCCATTCGGCCCCTGTCAGACGTGCCGCAATGAGCGACGACAGGCGTTCGCCATAGCTTACGATGGTGTCGCTGGTCTTCTGCGACAGGTCTTTTATCAGGTATACGCCCTGAAAGATGTCCTTCAGTTCGTTGAGCAACTCGCCCACTTCGCGTTGCAAGGTCACCTGCTCTTCGCCTGCCGGAATAATTTCCTTCACCATCTCGACGTGGCGGTAGACTATTTCCTTGAATTCGTTCTCGTACGAAGCGTCGCCTGCCGCTGCCAGCCGCGAGGCATTGAGCAGCTTATCAGTAATGCCGCCCAGGGCCGATACGACAACGATGACCGGCTCGTCGACCGCTTCCACTATTTTCTTCACACTCAGGATACTGCTTGCGGTTCCTACGGACGAACCGCCAAACTTCATTACTTTCATTATATTAGACTGTTTTTATTGACGATAATAGATAATTGAAAAAGGAAACGAGACGAAAGAAAAAAAGATCTTCTCTCCTCGCATCAAAAAAATAAAGCTGTTTTGAAATGGTGTAACACGTAGAAACACAAATACTATCCCCTAACCCCTAAGGGTCATGGTCCACATGGATGTGACGGTATGTTGGAAGTACTTGTTCATAGCTCTTGTTTCTATCGTTTCTGATAAGTGTTGCAAAAGTAACAATAAAAACGTTCATTCTATCACTTTTTGCCACTTTTTTACGATAAAAATATAGAAAGAGCCCAAAATATGCAGAAATATGCCGAATCCACAACAGACAAACTGTGCCGTTTACAGTCCTCGGAAAGAAGATTGGGATGTTCTTTTCTTACACTTTGTTAGAATTTACGATATATATCATTATCTTTGCACAGTAGAACCGAAAGAAACGAGCGTATGACCCCAGAGAACACTTCCGTTTTGTTAATATACACCGGTGGAACCATCGGAATGATCGAGAATCCGGAAACGGGCGCGCTGGAGAACTTCAATCTGGAGCAGCTCCAAAAGCATGTGCCCGAACTCCAGAAGTTTGCCTTCCGTATCGACACTTACCAGTTCGACCCGCCTATGGACTCGTCGGACATGGATCCCGAAGCGTGGCGAAGGCTGGTACGCATCATCAGCGACAACTACCAACAATATACAGGCTTCGTCATCCTGCACGGCACCGATACGATGGCCTTCACGGCCTCGGCCTTGAGCTTCATGCTCGAAGGGCTGAACAAGCCCGTCATCCTGACCGGCTCGCAACTGCCCATCGGCGTGCTGCGTACCGACGGTAAGGAAAACCTGCTGACCAGCATCGAGATAGCCACAGCCTGCCACAGCAACGGCCGCCCCATCGTGCCCGAAGTATGTATCTTCTTCGAGAACCACCTGATGCGCGGAAACCGGACAACCAAAATCAATGCCGAAAACTTCAACGCCTTCCGCTCGTACAACTATCCTGTACTGGCTTCGGCAGGTATACATATTAAATATAATAATGTGCAGATTCATCCCCACGGCATCCGCCGCGAACTGAAACCGCACTTCCTGCTCGACACCAACATCGCCATTCTGAAGCTGTTCCCCGGCATTCAGGAGAACGTGGTGCGCTCGCTCTTCGCCACCGAAGGACTGAAAGCCGTCGTACTGGAAACCTACGGTTCGGGCAACGCTCCCCGCAAGC
>NZ_FR882940.1:0-1170 GCF_000435115.1 Bacteroides sp. CAG:633
GGCGAAGCTTTTCTGAAGGAGGGCGACGAGGTGATTGTTTCCACCATGGAGCACCACAGCAACATTGTCCCCTGGCAACTGCTGCAGATGCGTAAGGACATTGTTCTCCGTGTGATTCCTATGAACGACCGTGGCGAACTGCTGCTGGACGAATACGAACGGCTCTTCACTCCGCGTACCCGGATTGTCTGTGTGGCTCACGTCAGCAATGTGCTGGGTACGGTGAACCCTGTGCGCGAAATGATAGCCACGGCCCATGCTCACGGCGTCCCCGTGCTGGTAGACGGCGCGCAGAGCATTCCCCACATGCCGGTGGACGTGCAGGCGCTCGACGCTGACTTCTACGTTTTCTCCGGACATAAGATTTACGGTCCCACAGGCGTTGGCGTGCTCTACGGCAAGGAAGACTGGCTCGACAAGCTGCCTCCTTATCAGGGTGGTGGCGAGATGATTCAGCACGTTTCGTTCGAGCGCACCACGTTCAACGAACTGCCTTTTAAGTTCGAGGCCGGTACGCCCGACTACATCGGCACTACAGGCTTGGCTAAGGCACTGGATTACGTTTCTGCCCTCGGTATGGAACGCATCGCTGCCTACGAGCACGAACTGACCGAGTACGCCACCCGTCGCCTGAAGGAAATACCCGGCATGCGTATCTTCGGCGAAGCTCCCGAAAAGGGCAGTGTTATCTCCTTCCTTGTGGGTAACATCCATCACTTCGATATGGGTACGCTGCTCGATCGTCTTGGCATTGCCGTGCGCACGGGACATCATTGCGCCCAGCCGTTGATGCAACGGCTGGGCATCGAGGGCACTGTCCGCGCTTCCTTTGCCTTGTATAATACGAAGGAAGAAATCGATGCGCTGGTAGCCGGTGTGGAGCGCGTGAGCAGGATGTTCTGATATTTAAAGCCGTCAATCGGAACCATAAAGCCGCAGAGGACACGGATTGCAATTTAAATCCGTATTCTCTGCGGTTTATATTATCTGTCCGACCCTTTTCTTTGATTTTTCCATCTTTTTCTCTCCCTCCTGCAACTTTTCCTCCATCGGTTGCGTCTAATAAGAGCAAATAACTTTTAAATGACGAGACAGATATGTTACTTACAACCACTTCTATGATTGACGGCGGGAGAATTACCCGCTACTACGGCATCGTGTCTGGCGAGA
>NZ_FR882941.1:0-4952 GCF_000435115.1 Bacteroides sp. CAG:633
CCTGCCGTGCCCGGCATCGGCTTGGGACTGAGCTACGTAAAGCTGCTGACCGAGGCACACCGCGGCACCGTTACCCTGCGGAGCCGCCCGGGGCAGGGGACAACGGTGACCGTCAGCATCCCGCAATGAACGATGAGTGAAAACAAGAATAACAGATTCTAAAAAGAAATCCTGCCGTTCTCCTCTTCCTCCTTTCGGAGAGAGGGTACGGAGGTAAAGCCCTGTATGAAACGACTGAAGATTCTTTTTGCCGACGATGACTTGAAGTACTCCCTGCTGCTGAAACGCTTTCTCGAACAGGAGGGGTACGACGTCACTTATGTAGGAAACGGCAGTATGGCCGTAGAGCAGTTTCCCCTCGTCAGGCCCGACCTGGTGTTGCTCGACATCAACATGCCCGGCCTGAACGGTTTCGAAGTGGCAACCCGTATCCGCGAGGCGGACAGGCATGTCCTCATCTTCTTTCTGTCCGACCGCAGCGACAAGGCCGACCGTCTGCAAGGCTTCCGCCTTCGGGCGAACGACTACCTGGCCAAGCCCTTCTATCCGGAGGAACTGATAGCGCGCATACGCGAGCGCTTCTCCTCGCAGTTGGACGAGATGGTCGAGGAGGAAGTGTACAGCTTTGGCCGCTCGGTGTTCAACTACAGCACCAACGAAATCCGTACGGGCACCAACAAAGTGCTCATCACTTCGCGGCAGGCCGACATCCTGCGGATGCTGGCGCGCAATGCGAACACGACGGTGGCGCGCTCTGCCCTGCTCGAAGCCGTGTGGGGCAGCGACAGCTATGCCAACTCGCTGGCGCTAAACGTGCAGATCACTTACCTGCGGAGGGCATTAAAAAACGACCCAACCGTACGGATTGAGTCGTTGATGAAAAAAGGGTATGTGCTTACGGTCGGTTAGGGCATCGCCGGAGCGGTTTCGGTGATGTTCTCCCCTTCGAACGAATGTACCTGATTGCCGATGTGGCGGTAGTAAATACCTTCCCACTTGCCGGTAGCCTCTATCTCCTGACCGGTTGTCTTTCCCCGGAACAGGGCACGGTAGGTGTAAGTCACCTGGTATTCCATGATTTCCGAAGTGATGTAGGCAATGAACGGCGTTTCCGATTCGATGTGCAGATTCTGCTGTTCGGAGTTGTATACGTAATACTCGGTAGAGAAAGGTACCGGTGTACTGTTCTTGGTGTGCATGTGAAAGTAAATTCCCATGGCAGGCTGTGTGGCGCTTTGGGGAACACAGACCGAGTCGGCTGCCGAGCCAATCAGGCGCTGGAACAGAACAGGGTCATCGGGGAGGAAGAGAGAACTCTGCCGATAACCTTCCATTGCGTTAAAGTCGATGGAATGCTTGCCTTCTGCCTCCTGTTGCGAAGTAGATTCGTGGGTGAACGATTGCTCTTTGCTGAACAGAACGTCATCGGCCATGCGGCACCATTCTATATCGATTAGTTCGTATTCCTTGTCGAGCAGGGTGGCTGTCACGTCGTTGTCGTCGGTGCATGCACTGAACGAAAGAAACAAGCCGACGAGCAGGAATAGGCTATTGAATATGCGTTGCAGAACTTTCATAGTTATATGTTTAAAGGATTAGTCCTTACAAAGATAACAATTTTGCAGGACTTTGGTTGCCTCTGAAGGCAAAATTTGACTGACAGGCCACTTTTCCCGACCAAACGGGTAGGAAAGACAGCCGAAATCTGCATTCGGGCTTATTGTTGAACCAGTGCGCCGATGGTCTTTCGGACCCTTTCGGCAGTGGTGACCGGTCGCGAATATTCGTCGATGCACACCGTTCCACCCATGGAGACGGCTTCGTTGCGGAACTGCATTCCGCTGGTCAGTTGCTCACGAGCCGAGAAATGGAATTCGCGGATACCCGTTTTGCTGGCTATGCGGGCAATGTTGTTTTCGTTGACACCGCAGCCGGCCAGCAGGATGATGCGTCCGTCGGCTTGTGCCTGCAGTTCTTTCAGCAGGGGAATACCCTGTTCGGCAGTGGGCTGTGCACCCGAAGTAAGAATGCGATGGCAACCCAGTTGGATGAGGGTCTCCAGTGCCTGCTTGGGCTGGCGGCATACATCGAAGGCACGGTGAAAGGTGACCGACATGCCTTGCGCGGCTTCAAGCAGTTGCTTCATCAGGGCGATGTCGATATCGCCTTCGGGCGTCAGGCAGCCGAAGACTACTCCGTCGGCTCCCAACCGGCGGGCGTTTTCAATGTCCTTCAACATGATGCGTTGTTCAAGGGGAGTGTAGAGGAAATCACCTCCGCGTGGGCGGATGATGACGTGCAGGCGTGTATGTGTCAGCAGCTTGCGGGCCGTGGTTATGTCGCCGTATGAGGGAGTGGTCCCACCTTCGGGGATACCGGCGCACAGTTCTACACGGTCGGCTCCTCCTGTCTGTGCAGCGAGGCAACTTTCTACGGAATTGGCGCAGACTTCAAACAGATAATGGTTCATGGCTTTACGGATTTAAAGTTAGTCCGGCCGTTGTAAGTTGTTCCTGCCGGCAACTGTGTTGATAGAAACGGGGCACGGATTACACTTCTTTCCACAGATTGTTGTCGGGACTTTCTGTGGCTTTTCGTGTAATCCGTGCCTTCAATGGTAGAGTTTTTATGTAGCTATGTTACTTGGCGTAGCTTACCGCACGTGTTTCACGGATAACGGTAATCTTCACCTGACCCGGATAAGTCATCTCATCCTGGATCTTCTTGGCGATTTCGCCCGACAAGCTTTCGGTTTGCTTGTCGTCTATCTTATCGGCACCGACAATGACGCGCAGTTCGTGGCCGGCCTGGATGGCGTATGTCTTCGTCACACCCGGATAGGACATGGCAAGCTGCTCAAGATCGTTCAGACGCTTGATGTAGGCTTCTACAATCTCGCGGCGTGCGCCTGGGCGTGCACCCGAGATGGCGTCGCACACCTGTACGATGGGAGCCAGCAGACTGGTCATTTCCACTTCGTCGTGGTGAGCACCGATGGCGTTGCAGATATCGGGTTTTTCCTTGAACTTCTCGGCCAGCTTCATACCATAGAGTGCGTGCGGCAGTTCGGGCTCTTCGTCGGGTACTTTACCGATATCGTGCAGCAGTCCGGCACGTTTGGCTTTCTTCGGGTTCAGTCCCAGTTCCGATGCCATGACGGCGCAAAGGTTGGCTGTTTCGCGGGCGTGTTGCAACAGGTTCTGTCCGTAGGATGAACGGTATTTCATCTTTCCGATAATGCGGATCAGTTCGGGGTGCAAGCCGTGGATACCCAGGTCGATGGTGGTACGCTTACCGGTTTCGATGATTTCTTCTTCAACCTGTTTGCGTACTTTGGCTACTACTTCTTCGATGCGCGCGGGGTGGATACGGCCGTCGGTCACCAGTTGGTGTAGGGCCAGACGGGCTATCTCGCGGCGTACGGGGTCGAAGGCGGAGAGCACAATGGCTTCGGGGGTGTCGTCCACCACGATTTCCACACCTGTGGCAGCTTCCAGCGCGCGGATGTTACGGCCTTCGCGTCCGATGATGCGTCCTTTGATTTCATCCGATTCGATGTGGAATACGGTCACGGAATTCTCAATGGCTGTTTCGGTGGCAACCCGTTGGATGGACTGGATGACGATGCGTTTGGCTTCCTTGCTGGCGGTCAGTTTGGCGTCGTCCATAATGTCGTTGATGTAGGACTGTGCCTGCGTTTTGGCTTCTTCCTTCAGCGATTCTACCATGCGTTCTTTGGCTTCTTCGGCCGAAAGTCCGGAGATGGCTTCCAGTTTTTCTATTTCCTGGCGTTGCAGGTGGTCCAGTTCTTCTTTCTTTTTGTCTATTACTACGAGCTGTGCCTCCAGGTTTTCCTTGATGGCATCTGCTTCCTGTTTCTTACGTTGCAGTTCTTCGTGGCGTTGATTCAACACCATTTCGCGTTGTTTCAGCTTGTTTTCGGCCTGTTGTATTTTCTGGTTGCGGATGGCTACCTCTTTTTCCAGGTCGGCTTTCTTGTTGAGGAATTTTTCCTTTACTTCGAGTAACTTATTCTTTTTAATCACTTCCGCCTCTGCTTCGGCATCCTTCAGAATGCTATCGTATTTGGACTTCAGCCCGTGCTTGAAGAACAGGTACGAGGCGAATCCTCCGATAAGAAAGCAGGCAATGGATACTACTATTGTAACTACTGTCATTTTAATTTGTTTTTTATAGATATAAATAAAAACGCACTGTATAAAAGCCTGTCTCTATCGGCAAGACGGACTTTTGCACAGTGCGTGGGTTTTCTACTTAATAAATAAGGTATACTTTGAAGGTGGCGGTTGTACGGATTACGGTTCTTTAAAGTAATCTTCCAGCACCTTTGTCAGTTCCTTTATCTTTGTTGTATAGGGCTCAGTGTCGTTACGCTGTTTCTGTTGCAGGTTTTCCAGCGAGAACTGATAGGCCACCATGGCTATGATCCGTTCGGCGGAAACGCTCTGATAATGTTCGCGATACGCATTGAGCCTCAAATCGACCTGCTTGGCGGCTTCCCGCACCATCTGTTCGTCTTCGCGGTTGATGGTAAGCGGATAAGAAGCTCCTGCCATCTGCAGGTTTATTTTTATTTTATCGTTCATACATCTTCTTCTTTATTCATTCAACAAAGCGATGCATTTATCGACTTCACGCACTAATTTTGACAATCGCAGCTTCGTCTCTTTTACGTCGCTGCCGTTAAGGCTGATTGTCGTAGCTGATTTTAGGTCTGTGTAGTTCTGTTCCAGTTGCTTATATTCAGCCATCAGTGTCCGGCATTCTTCTTCTTTGGCATCGAGAAGTTGCTTTAGTTCGGCATTCTCGCGTTTTAATTCATCGTGCAGATAGATTAAATGACGCAGCCTGGCTTCAAAGGTACTTAATAGCTTCTTTTCTTCTTCTGTCATTACTACACCAAAATTGTACACAAAAATACGTTTTATTCG
>NZ_FR882942.1:0-2250 GCF_000435115.1 Bacteroides sp. CAG:633
TAACACATAAGATGAAGGAATATACGAAGGAACAATACAAGGCGGAGTTTTATTTGCCGTCTTACAAGGGGCAGAAAGAAGTGACTTGCCGCTTCCCTCATCCATTTCCAACACAACAGGATTATCCTTGAAGTATTCTTTAGGTGTATAGTGGTAGCCACAACTGTTTTCATGATCACACTTACCGACATTACTCGGAAAGATAATGCTGCCCAATTCATCAATATACCTGACAAAACACCGGCTTTTACCACAGTTCGGACAAGTAGTCTTGCTTCCGGGGCGGTATTTCTGCAAATGGAATCTGTATTCACTCATGGTCCTCTGATTTTAGTGTGGTTGCACTCTGCACTTTTGCACTTTGAGAAGATTGCACGGTATCTTGACAAGATGAAAGTGCAATAGTGCAAGGTGCATCAGTATTTTCTGTCATAAGTTTGCGATAGACTCCATGCTGAAGCTTTTCTATAAGAGGGTGCTTAAGCCGGCATAATTGGTCAAGTGCATAATAGACGGTGCGTCGGGACATATCAACTTTTCTACCGGCAATAACAGCATCACCGGAAGTGAAACGATCTTCCAACAGAGAAAGCCACGCTTCCTTCGTTTCTCCGATACTGTTCATGACAATGGCTTCCTGGATCCTCCTGTATGTTTCCTCATAATAATCAACCATACGGATTGCCGATTCTACGGAGTCCCGCTCAATATATTGCATATCTCCACTATCAGTAGCCCATTTCATTACCTGAAACAACAGGGCAAGACGTGCTACATGGCCGTTGAGTTTCATCTTGCGGCTTTCAACATCCGCATCATCCTCAATGGCATTTACAGCATCGATAATTCCATTGTACCATTCATAAAAGTATTCTTCCGCATCGTCAGACATTGTAAGGATACGGGGATTGACCGTTGTACCCTTGTCATCAAGGACACAGGGGATGCTTAGGATTCTGTTGATTATTGTCCTCCATTGATTCATGATGTCAGGACGGGCTGTATTCCGTTCTTCCCGTCTCCATCCGGATATCTTCCTGTTTTTTGGATAGACAAATAGAAAACGGTCAAGCAATCCGTTGGCAAGGAACTCTGCTCGGAATACTTCCTGCAGCATATTCGTCTGTACTGAACCGATGACATTTATACATGGATTCTTGATTAGAACAGGACGTGATTCTGATTTGCGGATAATCTTTAACGGCTGTCCGCTATAAGCTGTCAGCAGATCTTCAATGAGGTTGTTCTTGCTGTTGTACCTTTTGACGGAATTGAACAAAGCCAGGATTTCATCGACGACCAATGTTATCCCACGCTGATTATGCTGATGAATATTCATCATCGCCTCCGGGGTGGAATCATAAATGACCGTCGTTACAAAATTCGGTTTCTTGAGCAGTTGTTCTTCCCCGTCACTTCCATGCTTGCCTGCTGACATGGCTCTTTCATATTCGTCATATTCCTCGTTATATTTCTCATGCAGCCGGTCATCATACTCATTAATCGGCTTATAGATAAAACCGAGGGGAGGAGTCTTTCCGAGCCCGGGACGTCCGACCAGCATCATATAAAGAGATGGGCAAGTTTTCCACTCGCCCTTTATACGGATATGACAAGAGTTGCCTATTGCAGTAGCAACAGCAGAAAGAACAATAGACGCAGTATATTCCACATTGAAATTTTCGTATCTGGCAAGATTGAGGATAATCTCCTGTATCTTGTCCGGGAAGGCATCCAACGGAAGACCTGTTTCCGGAATGCCTTCCACTTCCGAACGAAGCATGTTGGTCAAATGAACGGTGTCAAACATAGCCACCTCCTTCCTGCTTTGGAAGTTCATCACCAATAGCGAAAGCTTCATAATGGAAACGACGCAGAAAGCGGTCTACGTCTTCCTGCGTGTACCAGTATTTATCACCTTCACGCGAGTAGCCGATATAGCCGTTGTCTCGCAACTTTTTCAGATACTTTTCTTTGATGTTCAATTTCTCCATCAAAGACTTGTTGTCATATAGACGGTGTCCGCCTTCATGAGCCGGAGGCGGCAGTTTTTCTTGTCTCTCCACTATGCTGAGAATCTTTTCAAGCAGTTCCCGGTCGCATAGCTTCTCTACATTCGTTTCTTTAGCCATACTTAAAACAATTATGGCCGATTGCCCTGATGCACACTCAGACCTTCAGCCTGGTTATACGATATGGTACGATTGTGCACATCGCACCAGAATCACGGCACGAATGTATGAAATAGCT
>NZ_FR882943.1:0-3670 GCF_000435115.1 Bacteroides sp. CAG:633
CAAAAGTTCAATTAACACCACTTCATGACACCTGAAGGTAGTATTATAAAACGTTGATTCTGAGTGTATATAGAAGGGAAAAAGTAGTGGATGCGGTGGTGTTGGCACCTATAATTGATACTTAGGAGTAAAAAGGTGTAAGAATATAAGATAGAAAATCTTACTTTCTAACTGATAGTTGAGAAGCAGAATATATATCGTTGAGGGATGAGTTAAGGAATGGAGAGTAAAAATGGTCCTTTACAAAGAGATTGAAAATAGGGGCAGATATAGAATCAGAATTGGATGTAATAAGTCATTAGTTATTCACTGTCTGAACCGTTAACTAACGAGTAATATAAGTCGTAAATTATTTTATTGACAAACTATTAGTTATTCAGTTTGTAAGGCGATAAATAAAGCTCATTTGGGATAGGATATGTAGATATAGAATCAAAATACCTTATTCTAATAAGAAGGTGATTGTATTTGGCTGTATACTTTATGGTATTACAATGAGATAATACGTTCGTTCACCTTCCCCTCTCTATTGACAATAAAAAAGGTGAAGCATAAAGCTTCACCTTCTTTAATTAATTATAGAACTACTTAGTTCTGAGCAGCATTACCAGTCCAGTGATTGTTAACAGCAGTTGAGCAATCAGTGTAGTTGTGAATGTTTTTGATCGTACCACTGTTGTGTACATAACCCGGTACATTCAATGTCAATTTAGCACTGTTTCCTCCACGGAATGTTCCATAATTGCTAACATTCAGTTCTCCATTAACTGTAGCAGTAGCGCCGGTAGTATTTTGTTGCAATACAGCCAATTCACCGTGATTGATTGTAGTTTCACCTTCGATGCTCAAGGTACTTGTGTAAAGGATGAGATATTTGCCTATCGTTCCTTCCAAATTAACTCCATTCAATACAACACCTTTACCGAAATAGCCTCTGTTTTCACATGTGATAGAACCGCCATTCAAGCTAAATGTATCTTCGAATTTCAATGTTCCACCGTTGATAATCAGTTGGTTGGCATCAGCAGTCTTCACATTGTTGTTCAACTGTTCCAAAGTCATATCAGTGATGTTGTTTTCAATATATTGACAAGTCTGATCGTCATTATAAGAAACGTCACCCATTTCTGAATTGTCGATAATACCTTCACCTGATGTCACATTAGTAACAGATACTTGATCCAGAACCTTGATAAAGCCATTGTTCTTAATATTATGAACAGTTCCTGCATTTTCAATGGTAGATTCAATATCGTTCACAACACTTCCTTCTGTGTTCTTCTTTGTTATCATGATGGCACCATCTTTTACAGTAATCTTACCACCACGATAGTTACTAATGTACGAGAAGTTAACAGTTTTGTTTTCAGCTATAACCACGGTTCCATCATTGTAGAAGCGACGTTGCATACCGGTTGCTATAGCATTTGCATTGATGTTCAATGTTCCATGATTGTTCAACGCTTGCTCGCCTTCAGTCATAGCTGCATTCTCATATTCAAACTCAGAATCACCATTAATGTTCATGACATCATTATTGGTAACTTTCTTCTTGTATGTTTTACCAGTCAATGTCATTGTACCATCTTCGTTAAGCAGTTCATCATCTGCGTTGGCGATAGTAGCATTTCCTCCCTTGTTGGTTACATCTTTCTTTTGCAGAACCTTAACAAGGTATGTACCATAGTTTTTAACTACACCGTTTACATTATCAGCTTCGAAGTTACCAGTTACTTCGTTTTCAATGTCACCTTCAACATCGGCTGCATTAACTTTACCAGCATTGGTTATCTTAGACTTAATGGTAATGTCCTTGGTCTTAGTGTCGAGTTCACCACCTTCGGCAACGATAATTTCGCAGTTCTCAAGTACATCAAATGTATATGGAGCACTCGGATTTACCATGTTCACCAATTTTTCTTTAGCCTTCACTTGCTTGCTTTCGATGTTCAAGATAGTCTTAGCACTTGTAAGATCGCTTGTCGGATAGTGGAAATAGAGCTTGTTGATAGCATTGATAGGCAATTCTTTCGGCAGAGTGATGTATCCGTCAATGTGCAGACGAATGTTAGGCTTAGCTTTCAAGATGTCAAAAGCAGCTTTGCTCAATTCTACACGTTTGCCGATAGTTCTCAGCGTAACATCCTTCGCGCCGGTATTGTTGTTAGCCTGATCCAGTATCCATTCCAGTCTTTCGGTAGAGGCAACCTTGAAGTCGCTGATGCTGTAGCTTTGCAGTGCAGCAGCATCGACTGATGCCATGAATACTTGTGTCAAATCAGGTCTCAGGAACTTATGGGCCTGATCGCTGACTACGTCATCCCATTCAGAACCCTCTATACCACCTTGTGTTTGGGGTTTGCCCATATCAATGCGGGCTACCATCTGTTCGCCGTTACCGTTGCCAGAGGTTACCTTTTCAACAAATAACAAAACTTCGAAAGTTTCCTCTTCGTTATGATTATAAACGCCACCAGGCATTACAATACGACCTACTGCATAGTCACCGGCACCTACAATGTAATTGTCGCCAAACTGGATTTCATATTCATAAGTCGGAGCCAGCTCCATGTCAGTCTTCCAGAAATCACCTGACAATCCGTGAACTGTGGTAGACGGGTCGATGAGCAGAGAATTTCCGTTTGCTTTAACCGGATCGATCTGTTCATCTACACTTTCACCGTTTTCACCGATATAACGTTGAGCATGCAACCACATGTCACGGGTATGTTCTGTGAAATTCTTATCTTCCCATGTCTTATTGACATTGCCAAATTTAGCTGTTTTGGGAGCCAACATCATTGTTGTAGCCATCAGACGGGAAGTTCCGTCCAAATCAATTCCGTCGTTGGTTTCGTTAGTGCTGGTACGGATAACCATTTTGGTGACTTTCAGTTTCATACCAGTATTATTGGCTATCTTGAAGGCAGGAGTAGCGAACAAGGGCACGAAATCAAAATTGATTTTGTTTATACCTTCGTCCGTAGCATTGATAAACTTGTAGCCCAGCCATCTCTGATTGTCTTTGATAGCCTGCATCTGGAAATAGTCGCCTGTTGCAGGGTCGTAATTCTTCTGTACAGGGTTTACGCTCCATCCTACAAGACCACGATGGGTGAACTTCTTGTCGTAAGGGAAGTAGAAGAAATAGTTACCCTCGCAAACTGCCGCATCCTCAGGTGTGTTCCATGTAGTCACACCGTCTTTTTTAGTACGTATAAACGGATAATTGGTATGTACATAATCTGTAAACTTGTAGTGATCAATACCGTCTGCCAATTCGTCCCATGTATCCATCAGCAAAGCGCCGATTTTGTCGCCGTCATTGTAATACCATTGCCAACCTTTTTCCCCTTTGTCAAAGCTCAAACGAGTATTTGCTTCGTCAAATACCAAAGCAACCTTAGCAGTTGGTCTGTTGCCATCAACCACCACCGGAGCTTGTTCATTCAGAAAATCTTCATTAGAACAAGCAGCCAATAATGCGGTGATAGCCATAGTTGATAAAAATCTACTTGTTTTCATTTTTACTTTTTAGTTAATTAATTTAAGATAAAGTTATTCCTCTACAAATAATAATCATTAAACTTCTGGTATTCCACCGCCGAAGTTAGGATCAGAGCTTGCATCAAACCCCTTCTCTACTTCCACCTCCAGAACTTCCACTTCC
>NZ_FR882944.1:0-2978 GCF_000435115.1 Bacteroides sp. CAG:633
CCGAAGGGGTGCGAGATGATGCCTCCCGCATTCTTAATCATTTTCACATCGCCGTTCTTGATGCCCAAAGCCGCTGGCAGCAACTCCGTCAGCCGGGTGTCCATACACGACAGGATGGCAATCTTCTTGTCGGGATATTTCGTCGTGATGTACTTCTCGTATCCCTTGTCGGCCACAAACTGCTTGTTGAATTTCAGAATTTCGTCTATCATAAATTCAGTTGTTAAAGAATCGGTTCATATTCACATCGCGGCACACAGCCGTCGGCCCGTGCACCGCACGAACAAAAGTAAAAAAACTCCGTGAAACTCTGTGTACTCTGTGGTGAATAAAGTACCTTTGAGGCCATAATTCATTAAATCTTCCGATTATGGCCAAAGAGAAAACCGTCTACGTATGCAGCAACTGCGGACAAGAGTCGCCCAAATGGCAGGGCAAGTGCCCCGCGTGCGGACAGTGGAATACCTTCGTCGAAGAAATCGTACGCAAGGAGCCCACCAATAAACGCCCCGTTTCGGGCATCGAGACCGTCAAGTCCAAGCCCGTCACCCTAGACGAGATTGAAGCGGCCGACGAACCCCGCATCGACCTGCACGACGCCGAACTGAACCGCGTACTGGGTGGCGGACTGGTGCAAGGGTCGCTGGTGCTGATAGGCGGAGAGCCGGGCATCGGCAAGTCGACACTGGTGCTGCAAACCGTCCTGCGGATGCCCGAGAAACGCATCCTCTACATCTCGGGCGAGGAAAGCGCGCGACAGCTGAAACTGCGTGCCGAACGGCTGACGAAACAATCGTCGGACTGTCTCATCGTGTGCGAGACGTCGCTCGAACAGATCTACGTCCACATCAAGAACACACGCCCCGACCTGGTCATCATCGACTCCATACAAACCATTTCGACCGAAGCACTGGAATCCTCACCGGGCAGCATCGCCCAGGTGCGCGAGTGCGCCGCCAGCATTCTGCGCTTCGCCAAGGAAACGCATACGGCAGTCATCCTGATTGGCCACATCAACAAGGAAGGCAGCATTGCAGGTCCCAAAGTGCTGGAACACATCGTCGATACCGTCCTTCAGTTCGAGGGCGACCAGCACTACATGTACCGCATTCTGCGCAGCATCAAGAACCGCTTCGGCAGCACCGCCGAACTGGGCATCTACGAAATGCGTCAGGACGGTCTGCGCCAAGTGAGCAACCCCTCCGAACTGCTGCTGAGTCAGGATCACGAAGGCATGAGTGGTGTGGCCATCGCCTCGGCCATCGAAGGCGTACGTCCCTTCCTCATCGAGACACAGGCACTGGTCAGTTCCGCCGTTTACGGCAATCCGCAACGCTCGGCCACGGGTTTCGACATCCGCCGCATGAACATGCTGCTGGCCGTGCTCGAAAAGCGTGTAGGCTTTAAGCTGGCGCAGAAAGACGTTTTCCTCAACATTGCGGGCGGCCTCAAGGTGAACGACCCGGCCATCGACCTGGCCGTCATCAGCGCCATCCTCTCCAGCAACATGGATGCGGAAATTGAGCCGGGCGTCTGCATGGCAGGCGAGATAGGCCTCTCGGGCGAAATCCGCCCCGTGAACCGTATCGAACAACGCATCGGCGAGGCCGAGAAACTGGGTTTCAAACAGTTCCTCCTGCCTAAGTACAACCTGCAGGGGCTGAACACGAAGAAACTGAGCATCGAACTGGTGCCGGTGAGGAAGGTGGAAGAAGCATTCAGGGCACTGTTTGGATAGAGATATAAAACGCAGATTAACGCAGATTGACGCAAAGTAAATTTACTATGGTAAATATAGATAAAGAAACAAACGAATTATCCTATCAAGTACTGGGATGTGCATATAATGTACATAAAGAACTGGGACCTGGTTTATTGGAAAGTGTGTATGAAGCCTGTCTGTGTTATGAGCTGAGTGGAAAGAATATCCATTACGAACGGCAAAAGCCTTTACCAGTCTTATATAAAGGTATAACATTGGATTGCGGTTACCGCATCGATATCTTAGTAGAGAACAAAATCATTATCGAACTGAAAACTGTGGAGAAAATTTTACCTATCCATACAGCACAGATAATGACTTATTTAAGATTGAGCCAAGTTCATTTAGGCTTACTTATTAATTTCTATAATATGAATTTGCAGAATGGCATAAGAAGATATGTCCTTTAATTTGCGATAATCTGCGTTAATCTGCGTTTAATAAAACAATATGATACAAGAATATAACATCAGAGTGCTACCCGAAGTAGCCGCTAACGAACAGCAATTGAAAGCCTACCTCGTACACGAGAAAGGCCTTGACGAGAAAACCCTCAACGCCACCCGTATCCTGAAGCGGAGCATCGATGCCCGCCAGCGGACAGTGTTTGTCAACCTCACCGTACGTGCCTACGTCAACGAAGTGCCCAAAGACGACGAATACCAGCACACCGTATACAACAATGTAGAAGGTCGCCCCCAAGTCATCGTCGTAGGTGCCGGCCCCGGCGGACTCTTCGCCGCCCTGCGCCTCATCGAACTGGGATTGCGCCCCATTGTGGTAGAGCGCGGCAAGGACGTACGCGAACGCAAAAAAGACCTTGCCCAGATAAGCCGCACGCAGGCGGTAGACCCTGAGTCGAACTACAGCTTCGGCGAAGGTGGCGCAGGAGCCTACTCCGACGGCAAGTTGTACACCCGTAGCAAGAAGCGCGGCAATGTGGACAAGATACTTAACGTCTTCTGCCAGCACGGCGCATCCACCTCCATTCTAGTGGACGCACACCCGCACATCGGCACCGACAAACTGCCCCGCGTCATCGAGAACATGCGCAACACCATCCTTCAGTGCGGCGGTGAAGTTCACTTCCAGACCCGTATGGACGCCCTGCTCATCGAAGGCGATGAAGTAAAGGGCATCGAGACCAACACGGGACAGACATTCCTCGGTCCCGTCATCCTGGCTACCGGCCACTCTGCCCGCGACGTCTATCGCT
>NZ_FR882945.1:0-12596 GCF_000435115.1 Bacteroides sp. CAG:633
AACCGGGATGGAAGTGAATCCACTGGTGTTTGAGACCAGCGCGTCTACCGATTCCGCCATCTGGGCATTGCATTGATTTCTCAATTGCGGTGCAAAGATACGGCTTTTTTCTAAACCTGCAAGCGATTCATAAAAAAAACAAGGGAAAAACAAGAAAAAAATAATAAAACACACCATAAGCATTCCGCATTTACAGAAAATACTGTACTTTAGCAGAAACTTTAAACAATAAACAAAATGATGACAAATAAGGACAACTTCTGTGTAATCATGGGTGGAGGAATCGGAAGCCGATTCTGGCCATTCAGCCGCAAGACGCTCCCTAAACAATTCCTGGATTTCTTCGGAACAGGACGCTCGTTGTTACAACAGACTTTTGACCGGTTTAAAAAGATTATACCGACTGAGAACATTTTTATTGTGACCAATGATATGTATGCCGCCCTTGTAAAAGAGCAACTGCCTGAGCTAACCAGCGAACAGATTTTGCTGGAGCCTACACGCAGAAATACAGCGCCTTGTATTGCATGGGCATCTTACCATATCCGAGCCATCAATCCAAATGCCAACATTGTAGTAGCCCCCTCCGACCACCTGATACTGAAAGAAAATGAGTTTCTCGATATCATCACAAAAGGATTGGAATTCGTTGCCAAATCGGAAATTCTGCTTACACTGGGTATCAAGCCCAACAGACCGGAAACAGGATATGGCTATATACAAATCGCCGAACAGAAGGGTGACAATTTCTATAAAGTAAAAACATTCACCGAAAAGCCGGAATTAGAGCTCGCAAAAGTCTTTGTAGAAAGCGGAGAATTCTATTGGAATTCAGGACTTTTTGTTTGGAATGTCAATACTATCATCAAAGCCGGAGAATTACTGCTCCCCGAACTGGCTGCTAAACTGGAACCAGGTAAAGACGTCTATGGTACGCCGGACGAAAAGAAGTTTATCGATGAGAACTTCCCCGCATGCCCCAACGTATCAATCGATTTCGGCATTATGGAGAAAGCCGACAATGTATATGTTTCATTAGGCGACTTTGGATGGTCCGACCTTGGAACTTGGGGTTCGCTCTACGATTTGTCACCTAAAGACGAAAACAATAACGTAACTTTAAAGTGCCAGTCGATGTTCTACGGCAGCAAAGACAACATCGTTGTATTGCCCAAAGACAAACTTGCGGTTATTGAAGGCTTAGAAGGGTATCTGATTGCCGAATCGGACAATGTACTGCTAATCTGTAAGAAAGACGAAGAACATGCCATCCGGAAATACGTCAACGATGCGCAAATCAAATTAGGTGAAGATTACATCTGATATAAGCTTAACAGATTATGACCGACGGAAGTATGCAGAATGCTTAGCTTTTCAACCCAAAGCAACTAATTTCAAAAGATAAGAGGGTGCATTTCTAAACAATGCACCCTCTTCTTATTTCCAGAAAATCAGTTATGCGGTCAACAATATCAATACCCCCATAACCAGCCGTTTATTCGGAAAAAACAAAAAGTAAAGAGCAACAAACGTCTATTGTACGCTAAAAGCGAACACGTGTCCGATTCCGAACAGCCTTATAAATTTATTGTAAACTGATAATCAGATATTTGATTCATTGGCACGTCTTTTGAATTATCATAGACGGATGCAAGTCCAAAGAGAAAAGAAATAGAAATAATAACTTAAAAGAATATCGATTATGAAAGCAACAAATTTATTCAAAGCATTGGCTTTTTCAGTATTGACATTAGTGAGCGCTCTTAACACTGAAGCAAAGGCCCAGGACAACTTTATAACAAACGATGAAGTAAAGAACAATCTGGTCGTTTCTCGTACCATCTATAAATTAGACGGCAATTATCTGCATAATCACATACGCTACGAGTTTGCTTACGATGAACAGAATCGCCTTATCTGTAAGACAGCCAACAAATGGGATGGCACATCGGACAAATGGGAACCTTATTTCCAAATGACTTATCGCTACGAAGCTGGTGAAATCATCATGAATTATGCCCGTTGGAATGAATCGAACCATAGTTATAGCAAGGACATGCAACAGAGTGTTTACGCACTGGATGAAGACAATACTCCCGTTGTGTGCCAAACGGTGGACAAAACAGTCTCAATGGCCGAGCATAAATGATAAAAAGAACAATGGTCTGTTCAGTATTACGAATCGAAAGCAACCGTTTTATGAAATTGCCTACCAGAGCGCGAAACTTAAGACAATAATATAATAAAAAGAGGGTATGTCAATCGGCATACCCTCTTGCTGTTTCTTTATGTATAAAGAAGGAGAATTTGGCTTTTTCAGAACGCAGAACGAATAGCTTCGGCCACAGCCCGGAACTCTTCGTCTGTCAGTTTCAATTTAGGATTGGAAAAAAGCATATCTTTCTCGCTTTGCATAGGAATCAGATGAATGTGCGCATGAGGTACTTCCAGTCCCAATACAGCCATTCCCACCTTCTTGCAAGGGAAAGCCTTACCGATAGCAAGTGCCACTTTTTTGGCAAAAACCTGCATACCAGCCAGATCTTCATCGTTCAAGTCGAAAATGTAGTCCACTTCCTGTTTAGGAACTACCAGCGTATGACCTTTCACCAGCGGATTGATATCGAGAAAAGCAAAATACTTGTCATCCTCCGCTACTTTGTAACAGGGTATCTCACCTGCAATGATTCTACTGAATATTGTTGCCATAACTATAAAGATAAAATAAGGCAAGCCCCATACAGGGACCTGCCTTCCGTTTAAAATGAGATGTTTACTACTTCCAGATTGATGATACCTTGGGGTACTTTGATTTCGGCAACATCGCCCACTTTCTTGCCAAGCAATCCTTGGGCAATCGGTGTATTGACCGAGATCTTTCCTTCCTTCAGGTTGGCTTCGCTTTCCGAAACAATGGTATAAGTCATCTTCATACCATTCTTCACATTCTTCAGTTCTACCTTATTCAATATCTGCACCGTATCGGTTTTCAGTTTGGACTCATCAATGATTTTTGCATCGGCAATCACCATTTTCAGTTTGTTGATTTTGCTTTCGAGCAAACCCTGTGCCTCTTTTGCGGCATCATATTCGGCATTTTCCGACAAGTCACCCTTATCACGGGCTTCCGCAATAGCGGCCACAATCTTAGGACGCTCCACCGATTCCAGTTGTTTCAATTCGGCTAACAATTTGTTGTAGCCTTCTTCTGACATGTAAGCCATACTTTTTTCCTCCTTATTATTTTAATTTATTAATGTTCTTATAAACAAAAAAGAATTCCAACATGGTCATCATGCTGGAACCCTCTTTCCGTATTGTTGGGCAAAGATAATCTTTTAAATCATGCGTGTCAAGCAAAAAGGAGTGCTTTGTAACATATTTAAATGAAATATTCTAATTTATAACAAGTTACAGCAATGCTTTTACTGCCGCTTCCAAGTCTTTTATTGTTTCGCCACGCGCACTCAACTCATTATTTTTGTTGATCAGGAACAGTGTCGGCACTGTTTTCACATTGTACGAAGCTGCTACTGAAGAGTAAATGCCATTGGCATCGCGTACGCAAATCCACGGCAAATTATCGGCTGTCGTCTTCCAGTAATGCTCGTCGGCATCCAAAGAAACCTGATAGATTTCCAACCCCTGGTCAGCATACTTCTTATACAAGTCAAGCAACAGATAGTTGTGCGTAGCCGATACGGCAGTCTGATAAATCGTAAAATCCAGAATCACAGCCTTTCCTTTCAGATCGGTCAGTTTGCGCATGTCGCCCTTCATGTCGCGCAGGCTGATATCAATTACACCCGTTTCTTGAATCACCTCCTGAGGAATATCCAAAGCCTTCGGTTGCGATGCATGGGTATTCTTCATACCTTTTATAACGATGTTATACAGATTCTTCGAACGGTCGGCATGAGGATAGAAGTTGTTCAGACTTGTGGCTACAGCAGCAAAACACTTCACATCGTCCTTGTTGTTCAACGGGTCGAAAATCAGGTAATTGTTCAACTTCTGAAATAAAGCAAAATAAGCCGCTGCCGTATTGGGAGCTGCAAAGATATAATTGATCTTCACATCATCCTTATAGTTCTTCAGCAACACGCCCAAACTGTCTTCAAACACATCGACTCCAATCTGATGAGAGCGCATAGCCTGTGCCAAAGCATCTACATCGCTCTGCAATTTTGCCTGCTTCAACGTCAGTTCCTTTATTTTCTGGCTGTTGGCCGATCCCTTCACTTCGTAAGTAGTGGCAAAATCGGTAAAAGGTGCATCAATCTGAACCGTTTCGGTCGAATCAATTGAGAAGTTGATCACCTTGTCTTCTACCCGCAGACGATAGAATTCGGGAGACTCGGGACGGGGTTGCTTGAAAGAATAAGTTCCGCTTTCGCCCAACTTTACCGAATCCAGCGGTGTGATACCCTCCAAGGCCGATGCTTCCAGATACAGCATTTTGCCTGCCGCATCAGCAATCTTTCCTTCCACCTCAAATTTCGGTTCCGAATTACATGCCCCCAAACCAGCCGCCACGAGTACGGCTAAAAAGATTTTCTTCATATGCTTCATTCTAATTTTTATTTTTTAAATCCTTGTTTCTGCTGCCGGATAACAGGCGCCGCAACGCCAGAACGGTCGTAGAAACCGTGCAAATATACTTCTTTTCAAGTTTAGTCAAAGCATTTTCAACACTTCTTCCGCTTCGAAAAGCAAAAAAACGGCAAAACCCAAACTTTTTATCTCATTCACACCATATTAGAAGAATAAAATATGTATCTTTGCGCGAATTTTGAAAGAAAATTAGATATAAAACATTTTTTATGATTAACCCAATTGTTAAGACGATCGAGATGCCCGATGGAAGAACCATCACTCTCGAAACGGGAAAGCTGGCAAAACAGGCAGACGGTTCTGTAATGCTCCGCATGGGAAACACCATGCTGCTGGCTACTGTTTGTGCCGCAAAAGACGCAGTTCCCGGAACAGATTTTATGCCTTTACAGGTAGAGTACAAAGAGAAATACTCCGCTTTCGGACGTTTCCCCGGAGGTTTCACAAAGCGTGAAGGACGTGCTTCCGACTACGAAATTCTGACTTGCCGCCTTGTAGACCGTGCTCTCCGCCCCTTATTCCCCGACAATTTCCACGCAGAGGTATATGTCAATATCATCCTCTTTTCGGCAGACGGTGTAGACATGCCGGATTCTCTGGCCGGATTAGCCGCTTCAGCCGCTCTTGCCGTTTCAGATATCCCCTTCAACGGTCCTATTTCTGAAGTACGTGTTGCACGTATCGACGGACAGTTCGTTATCAACCCGACTTTCGAACAACTTGAAAAGGCCGATATGGACCTCATGGTAGGTGCCACTTACGAAAACATCATGATGGTGGAAGGCGAAATGAAAGAAGTTTCCGAGCAAGAACTGCTCGCCGCCCTCAAGGCAGCCCACGAAGCTATCAAGATTCAGTGTAAGGCACAGATGGAACTGGCCGAAGAAGTAGGTTCGACTGTAAAACGCGAATATTGCCACGAAGTGAACGACGAAGAACTTCGTCAGGCCGTTCACGATGCTTGCTACGCCAAGGCATACGCCATCGCCAGCGAAGGCAACCGTGACAAGCACGCACGTCAGGACGCTTTCGATGCCATCCGCGAAGAATTCAAGGCACAGTTCACTGAAGAGGAACTCGAAGAAAAAGCTCCGCTCATCGACCGCTACTATCACGATGTCGAGAAAGAGGCTATGCGCCGTTGCATCCTCGACGAAGGCAAGCGTCTGGACGGACGTAAGACAACCGAGATACGCCCCATCTGGTGCGAGGTTGGCTACCTGCCTGGCCCTCACGGATCAGCTATCTTCACCCGTGGTGAAACACAGTCATTGTCTACCGTCACACTGGGTACCAAGCTGGACGAAAAGATTGTAGACGATGTTCTCAACCAAGATAAAGAACGCTTCCTGTTGCACTACAACTTCCCCCCGTTCTCTACCGGTGAAGCCAAGGCACAGCGTGGTGTAGGTCGCCGCGAAATCGGTCACGGTCACCTGGCATGGCGTGCGCTGAAAGGACAAATTCCTGAAGACTATCCGTACGTAGTGCGCGTTGTTTCCGATATCCTCGAATCCAACGGTTCTTCTTCCATGGCTACCGTATGTGCCGGTACATTGGCACTGATGGATGCTGGTGTGAAGATCAAGAAACCTGTTTCAGGTATCGCCATGGGTCTTATCAAGAATCCGGGTGAAGAGAAATATGCCGTTCTGTCCGACATCTTGGGCGACGAAGACCACTTGGGCGATATGGACTTCAAGGTAACCGGAACCAAAGACGGTATCACCGCCACTCAGATGGATATCAAGGTAGACGGTCTGTCGTACGATATTCTGGAAAAAGCCTTGTTGCAGGCTAAAGAAGGTCGCGAATACATTCTGGGCAAACTGACCGAGTGCATCGCCGAACCGCGTGCCGACCTGAAACCGCACGCTCCGCGCATCGAAACAATGACCATTCCGAAAGAATTTATCGGTGCTGTCATTGGCCCGGGCGGAAAGATCATTCAGGGTATGCAGGAAGAAACCGGTGCTACCATCACCATCGAAGAAGTGGACAACGTGGGCCGCATCGAGATTGCCGGCAACAACAAGCAGAGCATCGACGATGCTATCCGCCTGATCAAGGCCATTGTAGCTATCCCCGAAGTAGGCGAAGTATACAAAGGCAAGGTTCGCTCCATCATGCCTTACGGTGCGTTCGTTGAGTTCCTGCCGGGCAAGGACGGTTTGCTCCACATCTCCGAAATCGATTGGAAGCGTCTGGAAACCGTAGAAGAAGCCGGAATCAAGGAAGGCGACGATATTGACGTGAAACTGCTCGAAATCGATCCGAAGACAGGTAAGTTCAAACTGTCTCACAAGGTACTGATTCCGAAGCCCGAAGGCTATACGGAACGTCCCGAAAGACCGAGAAGAGAAAAGAAGTCCAACAACAAAGACTAACGGACGTAATCAATTCTATATATAGCGTAAGAGGGTGCATTGCTACGGCGACGCACCCTCTTCTTTTTTTTCAATATACCCAGTTACCAACAGGTTAATTAGTTGGCGGCTTATTCGTTAAGATGTTTACAAAATACGTATATTTGCCAGAAAATACACAGAAACCATGATCAAATTACTCCTGGTAGAAGACGACCCGAACCTGCGCTACGTGGTGCAGTGCGGACTGGAAGACATCATCGGCGGCTATGAAGTACAGACGGCTGCCAACGGCGAAGAAGGACTGAAAGTATGGGAAACGTTCAGACCCGACATCATCATCAGCGACATCGACATGCCCGTGATGGACGGCTTCGAGATGGTACGGCGCATCCGCGAAACCGATGCCGACACGCCTATCCTCTTCGCCTCGGCCCTCACCTCGCCCAAGGACGTGAAGCATGGCTACGAACTGGGCGTGAACAACTACGTGAAAAAGCCCTTCATTGCCGACGAACTGGACGCGCACATGAAGGCTGTGCTGAAGATGACGCAGGGCACGCATACCCGCACAGAGACCGGTTTCTGCAAATTCGGATCCTATACCCTGGACACCGAACACGGCACCTTGCGCAACGACCGTACCGGTCAGCGCCAAACACTGACCGCCACCGAAACCAAACTACTACAGATTCTGGCCCAGAACAAGAACGAGACCGTCCGCCGCGAAGCCATCCTAAGCCGCTGCTGGAACACGGAAGACGATTACTTCGCCTCGCGCAGCCTCGACGTCTTCGTCTCCAAGCTCCGCAAGCTTTTCGAAGCCGATGACGATATCGAAATCAAAACTGTCCGTGGTGTGGGGCTGATGCTGGTGACGAAATAAAGAATTACGAAATCATACCTTCATAAATCTCATATTCACTAAAAATATGCTGTTCAATATAAGGAATTATACCGAAATGATACAAAAAGCAATTGCTTGTTTCTGGGACACCCGTAACAGGCAATTGAACAGCCAACTTGATCGAAATAATCGCGACACAGGGAATAGAGGAGCTGTTACTGGAGGAAAACAAATGGACGGATTCGTTGACCTGCTCGCCAAAGTAGCCACAGACATGGGCGTCCCGCAAAACTGCATCTATACCAAGCGCAATCAATTACCCGGTTACTTCCGCCCGACAAAAGACTGGGATTTCTTGATTGTATCGCCTACTAACAAATTGATTGCAGCTATCGAGTTCAAGTCCCAAGTCGGATCATTCGGAAACAATTTCAATAATCGGACAGAAGAAGCGCTGGGGTCGGCAGTAGATCTATGGACTGCGTTTCGTGAAAATGTTTTTCCCAATCAAAACGCGCCTTGGGTTGGATACCTGATGGCTGTAGAACGTTGCAAGAAATCAACTTCCATTATCAGAGTAACCGAACCGCATTTCAAGGTACTGGAAGAATTCAAGGAAACATCGTATATCGACAGATATGCTATTTTGTGCCGCAAACTTATTCTTGAGCGACATTATACCGCCACGGCCCTACTTTGGACATCAGACTCTTCTACATACGGCGATGTAGCATCAGACATTTCAATAAACAATTTCCTGACTGCCTTCGCCGGGCACCTGCAAGGCGTAGCAAACGAATTTATTGCATAAGATGAGCAAGACCAGACCTACCGGAAAGATACGCGATAATGTATTCACTTCGCCGGACGTCGTGAAATACATGTTGGATTTGTCGGGATATACCCCCGACCGCGATTTGTCGTCGGTGAACGTCATAGAGCCTTCCTGCGGAGAAGGCGAGTTCGTCATCGAAATAATCGCACGCCTGATCCGGTCGGCCCATGTATTCGGATTCAATCCTTCCGAAGCAATAAACCGCTGTCTGATATGCTATGACATCGATCAGAAAAACATAGATATCAGCATAAACAGAATACATTCGCATTTTCCCGAAATAAACATAAATGATAATATATTCAGAAACGAAGATTTCCTCATAGCCGATGTAGCGGATACTGACCTGATAATCGGGAACCCGCCCTATGTACGTCACGAACAAATAGCCTTACCTCAAAAAGAATTGTACCGGAAATTATTTCCGACATTCAGATATAGAGCAGACTTATATGTGGCTTTCTTCGAAAAATCACTGCGGAGTTTGCGTCTTGGCGGCAAACACTGTTTTATCTGCTCGAACCGATGGATGAAAAACCAGTATGGACACAATCTGCGTAACCTGATTTCTTCATCTTTCCGCTTGCTGGCAATCGTCAACTTGGAAAAAGTGAATCCCTTTCAGGAGGAAGTTATCGCATATCCCGCCATCAGCCTTATCGAGAACAGCCCCACAAAAGAATCGTTCCAATATATAGAGGTGAACGACCTGAACAATATGCCGCTGCCCGAAGCTACAGCCCTCTACTACCAAATGCCCCGCAATGGCAACTGGAACGAAACCTTCCACACAGCATCCGGCATAAACAAGCTTACCTCCATCGAAGATATGGGATTCAAAATCGGCATAGGAGTAGCCACCGGTGCCGATAAGATATTCATCGGAAAAGACTTGCCTGAATTGATAGAAGAAGAGTTGTTACTCCCCATCCTCACATCCAAAGATATCAGAAACAATCGGCTGTGCTGGAGTGGCAATTATATATTCAATCCGTTCGATGAAAATGGCAAAATAATCGACCTTTATCTGTTTCCAAAAGCCAAAGCCTATTTGGAAGCTCATCAAGAAACGCTGCAAAGCAGGTATGTATCACAAAAAAAGCCATCACACTGGTATCGCACAATCGACCGGATATACAAAGAACTCGTATCGCAACCCAAAATATTGTTACCGGACATTTCGGCAAACAGCCTGATATTGATAGACAACGGACATTACTATCCGCACCACAACCTGTACTACATCACAGGAGGTGATGTCGACAGTCTCAAAATGCTAAGTGCAGTCCTGATGTCCGATTTCATTACATCCCAGTTATCCCAACTGGCCAACCACATGAACGGAGGATATCCGCGCTGGCAGAGCCAATACATCAGAAAACTAAGGGTACCTGACATTCATGCTATAGCACCTTCCGATTCGAAAGCGTTGATATCATCATACGATGCACGAAATTTATCAGAAATAAACACCGTAGTAAACAACATTATCGCATAAAGTAACCAGGAAACATCAAGATCGTTAATGTTAGCACCACCACTCATAGAGAATTAATCATACAAGCTGTTTCTAATTCAAATCTTGCAACGGCAGAGATATAACAAATTCGGTAAATTCGCCCTCAATGCTGTTTACGAATATATTCCCACCGTGCGCCTCCACTACTTGTTGCACGAAGTTCAGCCCCAGACCGAAACCGGAAGCCCCCTGTTTCCGTTTCCGACGTCCGGCGGCACCACGCTCGTATTTGTTGAATATCACTTTCTGATCTTTATCCGAAATGCCTATTCCGTTGTCGTGCACCCTGAGGAAGGTGTGCCTGCCGTTGCACGACGAACTGAGGGTGATTTCTACATTCTCTTTCGAATACTTGACGGCATTGTCTATCAGGTTATCCAACACTTCTTCCAAGTATTCCGCATCGGCATATACCTCTGTTGCCTGCAAGTCTTTAATAAAACGTATCGGTTTATCCGCTTTGGCAGTAAACTTATCGACTAATTTGTCTATCATAGGAGGCAACTCGATTTTTTCTTTTTGCATGTCCAGTTTATGTTGCTCCAGTTTCGATACTGTCAGAACTTTGTTTGTCAGCGTCAACAAGTGGTCAACCTCGCCCTCTGCTATCCGAAAGTATTTCTCTCTTTTTTCGGGTTTGTCGTCCAAACGACCGGTATGCAAGAAGTTCAGCGTAGTAAATATGGTACTGAGCGGATTCTTCATGTCGTGGATAAGAGCATAAGAGAAGTCTTCACGGATTCTAGATATTTTATTCATGCGGGATATGATTCTAAGTTGATAAATGATACATCCTATTATAATGACCATCATTATAGCAGTCGCTATAATAAGTAATCCCATCTGCTTAAAAATAGTACTATAGGGATTAACTAAAGTTGCTTGTATCTTCAATGAACCATCCAACTTTATTGGAATTAATTGAGTTTTAATAATTCCAAAATGCCTAATATCCTTTCTTTTAGTAGTTTCTATAATACTTCCATACTTCATCCTATCTATATAAAAATAGGTATTTATATTGTGTTGTAGAAGCGTTTCCCTATACACGGAATCCAATTTACTAATATTACAAGCAATACCATATTTTCCTAAACTCTCCAATAAATAAGTAGCTTCAGGGAAAACTTCTTCATTTTCAGTTCTTGGAGCACCAAGAAAATCTATTCCCTCAGGAAGTTCAGAGAAATGTAACGTGGTTTCTTTAAAAGAAGCTTCTTCAAATAATTCCTTAACAGTTTTTTCAAACTGATTCTTTAATAAATCAAATGAGTTATTAAGCCAAATACACTGCAAAGTAAAAACAAATAATATGCATATGACAGTTATACTCCTAATATAAATATGCTTCATTATAAATGAGTAAAATTATGATAACAGATTTCCATTTTTAATAACGACAGCTATATCTATACAAAGGTAATTTAAAAAATGAAATAATATTGGAAACCTATAAAAATCTTACAAGTAACCAAGCATTAAAGAAAGTATAATAATGCAGATAAGATAATTATTATAGCATATAAAACTAACTGATTTTAAACACCTGTTTGCAAAAGTATATAAGAAATAATTATAAATATGATAACATTATATTAACATAGAATTAACCTTACTATATTTCAACAAGACTTACCTTTGCTACAGTATTAAAAAACACCAACCATGAAACATCAAGAAAACATTTTCCGTCCGCTGGCCCTTGCCTTGATAGCATCGGCATTCTTTATCCCTTACGGCTTCATTGGTAGAGCCTTCTTAATTGCCGGTGCGGCTTTCCTGCTCGTTTTCTTCAAGAAGAAACTGGTAGCGGAGCTGAACCAGAAAAGTATCCTCAGCAATCTGCTCGTTTTTGTAGGTATCGTACTGCTTGTCACGGCCGCCTCGTACCTTATTTCGGTGATAAAGTCTTCCTGACTCAGGAGGCAATATACCCCATGCAGAACAGTTATTAGCATTCCACTGTCCAACCGCCTTTAAACAACTCCTTCAAATAAAGGCGGCACACAGGAAAATCAAACATTACAACAAACCACACCACATCCAAAGCTTGTGAAAGACGTTTCACACCCCACACGCCACATTCGGAACAAAGTTTCGAGAATCTTCCGTCACGCCTTCACCCAGAATATAAACATCTAACCACAAACCTCTTACGGTGAAACATGACGTTTCACCACATCTTTCACGTCTGTTGAAAGCAGGAAAGACGTTTCACAGCAACTCACTGCCACACAACCGGTTGTGTTGAAACTTCAGCTTGAGAGACCTGAAACACGCTGTTCTTGGAGCATTCGGCAGGGAAACGGCAGACGGCTTCACCAAAGAATGAAAAATATTCCCAAATTAAGAAGAGAGAAAGAACAGTCAGGAGAGGAAACAGACATCGGCTAGAATACCCTTTGAACGACACTT
>NZ_FR882946.1:0-2344 GCF_000435115.1 Bacteroides sp. CAG:633
GCGCCACGCCGTAGTCGCGGCATTCTATCTTCAGACCCGTACGCAGGGGCAGGGGTTGCTTGCCTGTGTTTACGATTTCGAGGTCGCGCATGGTAAGGTATTCCGAATTGAAGATGCGTACGGCATAGAGCGAGGTTTCGTCGCCTACAATGCAGGGTTTGGGCAGTGTTTCGTCTCCGTAGGCTCCTACGATGACGGGCTGTGCGGGGGTACCTTTTCCGTTGATTTCGAGCTGTCCGTTGAAGGTGGCTCCCCGTTTCAGCAACACTTGTTCGCCGGGAGCAAGGGTGATTTCCTTGACTTTCTTCAGGCTTTGCCAAGCCTTGTCGGCCGATCGGCCGGAGTTGGCATCGTTTCCGGCTACGGGGTCGATGTAGTAGGCGGTATGGCTGTCGGCGGTGCACGAACTCAGCTGTACCCCTCCGCTGATGCAGGATGCCAGTATCAGCAGACCGGTTATCAGGGTTAATTTATGCTGTTCGAAGCGAATCCTTGTTTTTTTCATATGCTTGGTTTTTGTTTAAGAAGAAAAGGATGGCTCAGGCCTTGTCATTATATGCTTTAGCCTGGCCATCCTCCATTTACCTATTGCTAACTGAAAAGGTTATTTCCAAAGCTCGTGTTGTTCGAGCAGTTCATTGGAATCGAGTTCGGCAGTAGGAATGGGCCATACGTAGTCGCGTTCGCCATTGTATTGGCGTGTTTCATACGCCAGGCCCAGTGTGGTGCGTTCTTTTTCGATGTTGGCAACGGCCTTGTCAAGCATCTTCCAGCGGTATACGTCGAACAGGCGCAGACCTTCGAAAGCCAGTTCGACACGGCGTTCGTGCTTGATGACTTCCAGCAATGCTTCCTTGCTCAGTCCGGTACCTTCAACGTCTTCTACCTTCGGCATGTTTACGTCGCCGCGTTGGCGTACTTCGTCGATGAGGCCACGTACTTCGGCATCGTCATATCCACCTTTCTGTACCAGTGCTTCGGCCAACGAAAGCAGTACTTCGGCATAGCGTACTACGTAGAAGTCCTGACCGTTGTCCCATGAGTTGCTGGTGTCCGACGGGTCGAAATATTTCATAACGTATACTGTAGAGAGGGAAGCGGCTGCACCTCCGTACCATGCGCCTTCGCCACCTTTACCGTTCCACTTCATGCCGGGCACGAAGAGGGTGGCATAGAGACGTGGGTCGCGGTTCTCCCAGTGTGCGGCATTGGGTTTGCTTACGTCCAGTTTTCCGTCTTTCATTTCGCCATAGTTCGTATCGGCTGTTTTCTTACCGTCAGTCAGGTAATAGTCGTCGGCCAGGTCGATGGTGCCGTTGATGAATTCACCAGGTGTATTCCAGTGGGCGTTGAACGAAGCTCCTTCGCTCATACCCGGTCCTTCGTAACGTACGGAGAAGATAATTTCGGGTGAAGTCTGTCCGGCTTGAGTGAACAGTTCGCTGTATTTCGGATGCAGGCTGTAGCCCAGCTTCATCACTTCGCGATAGGCGCTGATGGCTTCGTCCCACTTCTCGTTGTAGAGGGCCAGACGGCCGAGGATAGCGTATCCGGCGCCGCGTGTCAGACGTCCCAAGTCAGCTTTTTCAGGCAGGCTGTTTACACAGGCTTTCAGGTCGGTGATAACATTGTTTACGATGTCGGCCCGTTTACTCTTTTCCTTGCTGGGGCTTTCGAGGGTCAGGGGTTCGGTCAGGTAAGGCACGTCCTGATAAGTCATGGTCAGGTTGGTATAGATAAGGGCACGGAGCACGGTAGCTTCTGCTTTGTAACGCGTCTTCTCCGTTTCGCTCATGTCTACCCGATCGATGTTGGCAATCAGTGTGTTGCAACGGCTGATGACTTCGTAGTTAGCCTTCCAATAGTCGCTGAATACCCATGAACTGGGGTTTTGGATGCCCATGGCTACGTCGTAGCCTTCGATCCAGCCGCTCCAGTTGAAGTGTCCGCCGTTGTCGCTGATGCATTCCATATACAACGGGCCGAAGGTATACTGGTCGGAGTTGTAGAGCTGGTTGCTCTGGAGGGCATCGTAGCAGGCGGCCAGAGCCATCATGGCATCGTTGGATGTCTGCCAGAAGGTAGAAGAGGATGATTCGGTCAGTGAGTCCTTTTGCAGGAAGCTGTCTGAACAGGAGCTCATCATGGCACCGGAAAGGAGTGCCAAACTTATGTATTTATTAATTAGTTTCATGGTGTTCAAATAGTTTTAGAATTTAACATTAATACCGAATGAGTAAGTCTTGGTGTTGGGGTGAACGTCATTGCGTGTATCTCCGCTTTGCTTTTCAGGATCGTAGTCGTCCAGTGAAGTGAAGGTCAGCAGGTTGGTACCGGCCAGGTA
>NZ_FR882947.1:0-6921 GCF_000435115.1 Bacteroides sp. CAG:633
TATTTCCTAAATAGGTTTCGATGGTATTTTGTTGATAATCAGATCTATATAAGTCTAAGGATTCTATATAAGATGAAATATAGGAGTAATAGAAAAGTGTTTGAATAGAATATAATATTCTGATATATAAATAATTATATATCCAACTAGGGTAAATCTCCAACAAAACAAAACTGATTAACACTGATAATTGTCACCAATGGCAAATATCGTAAAAGATTGATATTGCGAACAAATGGAATACAAAAGGGTGAGAAATAGGATGACTATGACACTTCAAATTGACACCAATAGCTTAGAACATGTCAAGATATATAAATAGAAATCCCTGCCTCTAGATTTTCATCAAGGAGCAGGGAAAAGATTATTAAATATATTCCAATATCTCAGTTAGGGAATAAATGGATTTTTACAATCCAAGTAAATAGCGATTTTATCTGACTTCTTTAGTTATGCAACGAAGAATTGCCCGAAAAACGTTTCTTCCACTGCATCTCCATGGAATGTTTAATCAATACAAATGGATACCAACATGCTTCTCTTGGTGCTAAAGCTCCCAATTCATAGCAACGTCCAATTGCACGAGTAAAAGTAAACCATTTTCCTTTCCAATAACCTTTGGGCCTATTTTGACGCTCTTGGTCGTAATGGCCAAAGTTTCCTCCTTGCCAGATGTCATTAAGCAACCATTCGGCAGTTGGAATATCTTTTTTGCGATAAGCAATGGGCAAATCTTCTTGAGGAAGTCCTAAAAAACATACAGCTAAAGCACCGAAAACTCTTGCTGCCTTTTCCAATCCAAAACTTTTCAGCAAATGGGCTATGTCTTCCTTTTCTGGTAAATTTCGTTGTGCATGAAGCATACAAGCCCAATCACATATCTGGCGGAGTCCAATACCTTCATTTAAAAAATGCTGTACGGAATGTATCAACACAAAGGCCGTATCAAACGGTAAAGGGGCCAGCGTAACTTCGACATCACCGATCCAACGCTTTCGGCATTCATCAGATCCGTGCCAGCGCTTAATCTCGGCTTGTAAACGCCGATCAGCCAAAGGAGCACTCAATTGGGTTAGTACACGATGATTTTCTACGGTAACCCCGTGCCATACAACATTGATGTGTTTATATGTTTCTTCGAGTTCGGAAGTCACCTCTTTTCGAAGTAAAGCATTGGCTTTTTCATAATTATCGGGACCGATATACAGATCAATATCACCACAATGCCGATGCAGTGGATAGCGATAATTTTGCGCCACACCTTGTCCTTTCATTAGTACCGGTTCTATACCATTTTCACGCATCAGGGCATATACATTGGCTAATTCGCGATTTAGCACACGGTTGTTTTCTTCGATATGCAGCATCGCATTACACCATTGCAAATAGATATTACGAGGGGGCTGTTTTTCTTTAGGCAAAGTTTGTACACCGTCGAACACAATGCCCAACAGTGCTTGCTTACGTGCCGACTGGTAGATTTTAGCCCAATCAGTTGAAGCATCAAACAATGTGGCGTCAGCCTCGTTTCCCCACAGTCCCGAACGTACCAATGCGAAGAATTGTTTTTGTAATATGGTCATATTAGCAGTCGATTATTTCAGTTTGGGGTGCAAATATAGCATAAAGTGCATGTTTTATCAATTCTTTTTTCGAAATAACGTTCGATTATAAAAAAATATCTGTATTTTTGTCCGCTGAATATATACAAATGATTATTATTGAATTATGCACATAAAAGACACGTATAAAGTTCGCCAAATAGCTGGCGAAAACATTATTGTGGGGCAAGGTGCCATACATGCCGACATGACCAAAGTGATTTCACTCAATTCTACAGCACTGCTGTTATGGAACGAGTTGCAGGGACGCGATTTTACATTGGCGGATGCTGCTTCAGTATTGGTGACTCATTTTGGAATTGACCGTTCCCGTGCCGAAGCCGACGCTCGTTCGTGGGTAGAGCGCTTGGTCGGTTGCGGTGTGATTGCCGAATAAGCTCCCCCCTTTTCCATTCCATCTGCAAGAAAGCCATTCCTATAGGAGTGGCTTTTTTAATTTCTTTTCTTTAGTGAACAATATTAATTCCGCTTATTTTAGGTTACCTTCAATTTGAAGTATTATATCTTTGGAGGCATTTGTTATGACTTTAATCGATTTCCTAAAATATTCTGCACTTCTTCCTCTTCCATCATACGTTACTCGTATATAAGATTGTTCGCCAGGATTTATTGGATGATGAGGATAGACTGCATATGTACAACGACATGAAGTTTGTACTCCTAATATGACAAGTTTTTCTTTTCCTGTATTTTTAAAAACGAAATCAAAAGAATCAATAGGTGTATCTAACGATATATCACCAAAATGATGTAAGGTATCGTTGAAGGCTATTTCTGCAATAGGCATTCTCTTTATTGGACGGTTTGACCTTTTACAAGATGAGAGTAAAATAGGAAATATTATAATTATAAATAGTATTTTTTTCATTATAGTAGAGGTTATATCGAATAATTGATTAAAACGTTTTTTGACTTATCTTTGTAGTCTAAAAAGTTCAATTGATGTATTACGACAAAATTCGCCACCATCATAACCAAATGCTTACAGCAACAAGACTAACTCCTGTTGAGTTTGATGCTTTACTAATAACTTTCAAGTACCATTGGGATGAATATTACAGTCATTTTACCTTGGAAGGTAAAGTGCGTCAACGTATATCTTACACAGGAAGACCAGTGTGTTGTCTCTGATTCAGGACAAAATGTTCTTCATATTGGTATATTTGAAGACCAATCCCCTTCAGGAACTCCATGCTATTCTGTTTGAGATGACACAGCCCTAGGCTAATAGATGAGTTTACCTTCTTTCTGAGATTCTTCGGCGTACATTGAAAACGCTTGGTGAATTGCCAGACCGTAACTCCAAACGTCTGATATACATTCTTCAAGGATGCGGAAGAAGTCTTGTTGGACGGAACCGAGCGACCTATTCAACGCCCTTTGGATGAAGACAGGCAGTCTGCATGTTATAGTGGTAAAAAAACTCATAGCATAAAGAATACCTGTTATGTACAAACAATCTTAGGATTGTATAATTGAGCTCCACATACGAAGGTCATGTCCTTGATAAAAAAATTGTGATGAAGAGCCTCTTCTACTTCCCGATGATATTAGATTTTGGCAAGATACAGGTTTCATCGGACACAGGCCGGATGGAGTTGAAATATGCATGCCCAAGAAGAAACCTAAAGGGAAAGAACTTACTACTGCTGAAAAACAAGAGAATAAGCAGATTTCCGAAATCAGGATTAAAGTGGAGCAGGCCATAGGTGGTATGAAAAAATGCTGTATTGTCAAAGAACGATTCAGATGCCATGAATTCGGTTTCGAAGATATGATTACACAACTTCAGAATCAGTCACAAAATAAGCCATATAACAAATTTCTACTTTACAGCTGAAACATATAAAAGAGGATGCCATATTTGTGGCATCCTCTTAACTTATCTTCTACCTGATAAACAGGAAGGAAGTCATTTCAATGTTTATCAATTATTATGCATTTCAGTAGGCCATGCAGTTGTAGTTGTACCATCAGTTGCACCCAATTTACCTACATTGACTGTAGCACGATAATTATTACCACCATTCAATCCTAAACGTTCAAAACTTCCGGCAAAGCAAGCAAATGTACCGTTAATAGTAGTTGTAGTTTGAGGAGCAAAAGTAGTTGAAGAATTTACATCATCCTGAGTAAAATTACCAACCACCTTATTTTCTGCACCCTTAGAATCGAAAGTACCGAAAGTAGCCACATTGCCTTCTACATTAAAGTTTTTATTGCTCGTAAATATAGCATTTGCAAGATTATTCAAATTTTGCTTAATAACCAAAATGTCGGCTCCATGTGTTGTTGTACCTGCATTTTCTAAATTACCACCGATAGTTATTTCTGATTTATCAGCTTCGTTATTAGCTTTCAGAATAAAATTAGCATTTGTTTCAACAAATACATTATTTACCGTACTAAGCAATCCGTCCATTACTTGCAGAGTGTTTCCATTACGTACTGTTACACAATGACCGAAAGAATTAGCGACAGCAACTTTACCATTTTCACCTTGTTCCCAAGATTTAAAGGTTATAGTCTTAGTAGCATTAATATATACATCTTTATCTTTCAATATATCTTTAGGATCTACCACAGCCAAATTATAATAAGAACCATCGCAATCCAAAATTTCCAGTACATTCACAGAGTTAGATTCTACTGCATCTGTTAATGCAAATTGCATACGCTCTTTTGTAGCTACCTTCGAAACATAAATACCTTCTACAGAAAGATCTGTTTTGTAAGTGAGACCGTCATAAGCCATCTTACAACCGGTTCCTTTACCATTGTTAACATACTTACCACCAACCTGACCATTCAACTGATCAATAAACAGACCACTATTTTTCATATTGGTACCAGTGAAGTTTACTACACCGTTGTTGTCCATAACGCCCGCGTTTACTGAAGATGTTGCTTTCACATCAAGACGACCATCTGTTTCAGAATAACTGTGGCCATAAGTTTTCACCAAAGCATCTGCATTATTTTCAAATTTACTACCTACAGTCATCAATGTACGTTCACCAATTTCTACTACTTTGTTATTAACCAACGTACCGATTGTAGAATTTACAACACGGATAGAGCCTGTATTATCGTCAGCGAATTTCTGAACATCTGGATAATTCCAAATATCAACAGCACTTGCCCAAGAATAAATGTTACCATTATTTTCTACCTCATCAATAGAAATCGAAGCATTACCACTAGTATGTCCACCCAAGAAATAAACTGTAGCAGCATCAGTTGTAAGACCACGAGTTCCAACATAGTTATCATAAGCATTCTTCAGTCCACCTTTAATTGAGATAGAAGAGTTACCGTCAGTGTTATTACCCAAAGCCAATGTACCATAATTTTCAATACCTTTATTCAATACAACTGTACAAGTTTGAGCAATATTTCGAGCACCGCCAATAGACAACTTAGCAACTTTCTCTCCGCAGCATTCTGTACCTTCGATTACCATCGGAACATCAACAGTTAATACAGGGGTAATATCTCCTACACCAGTGATAGCACTTGCTAAGTTCTTGATGTGCATCTTCGTGCCAGATTTCAAAGTCAGCTTAGCATTAGCGTTGCTATAAATGGTAATATTTCTATCGAAGAAAAGGCTATTATAATCACCCATATATTTACCATTTCCTTTATAATCGGCAACATTATCACCCAATGTCAGTTCAATATCTCTCAGCAACTTCACTTTATTGGCAGCTTTGTCGGTAGTTGTACTACCACTTGTTTTAATCTTAGCCATTGCAGAGATGAACGAACGTTCGTCTACAGCAAGATATTCGTTAACGAATTTACAGTCATTCAGGTTAATTTCAATTTCCTGTGTTTTATTAGAAGAAATCTTGCCTTTTCCGGTCATATCAATTGAGCAACTCTTATCCTGATCATCAATCAGAATAACCTGCAGGTCCTTAATGTCCTGAGGAAGAACAGGAAGTGCTACCCAAATTGCTTTATCCAACTCTGTATCAGCATCAATAGTTGCTCCTTCAAGCATATCTGTTGTCATATTTGCAACAAGTGCATTGGTAGTAACTTTTGTTCCATTTTGGAAGAAAAGTTCACCATTTTTTGAATCAAGTTCACCGTCCTTCAAATCCTCAACACACTTTGCAGCATCCAGATCTTGACGGTAAACAATACCATTAACATCTTCAGTATAGAAAATTACTTTTTTAATTGTCTTATTAGCAGATGCTACATCAGTATCCTTATTATACAATTTTGCAATAAGAAAACCATTCAGTGTCTTAGCATTAAGACCTGAAGCACTACTTCCTCCTGCATAATGTCTAATATAGCCAATGCTGAATAAAGAGTCAGAGGCTGCAGCATATCTATCTGCTCTTACGTTTACTGTAAATGTTTGAGGTAAGTTTGCCAAAATCTGTCCTTTTGTAAATGCCTTCGTATAAGGATAATAAGCCAAATACTCTCCTTCAAATACCGCTGCATTATTGGTTCTAAACACACCCTTATCCAAGCGAAGTTTTCCACTACTTTCTTGCTGATTAGCAATTTCATCATATCGTCCTTCTTTAGGACCATAATAATATTGATTCCAACGCTTAGAATTATTAGTTTTATAAGAACCGTCATACTTAGCTTCTGGTTGCCCTTCGCCTACGATAAAAGCACCATTTAATAACTCATTTACTTTACATGGATCAGTCTTAGGTCCACCAACTGCCAATTCGTCCAACCAACCTACATGTTCATATTCATAGTTAGTATAAACTTTTTGATCCAAAACATCTACTGCACCATAATCACCTTCCAAATTACGACCAGTCCAGCACAAACCTATTTTTTGGTTTAAACGTTGGGAGCCCAAATCACCATTTATACTATTGACATAAGAAGGCATCCACACGAATTGACCTTCAGGCGAATAAACACGTGTTTCAGCATCACCATTATCACGAGCCACGCCCAGCAGCCCAGCTTTTACTAATTTTCCATTTAATCCTTCACTACCGCCATTGACACCATTATTGATGATATATTCATCATCAGCGCATCCTGCCATCATAGCAGCAGCAAGTGAGAATAATAAAATTTTGTTTGTTTTCATAAATTTGCTTTTTAATAATCTATTCTTTTTTCTCATTTAAAAAGGAGCATCTTCACCATCACCACTTCCAGCGAAGCCCTTTTCTACTTCCACCTCCAGAACTTCCACTTCCGGAGCTACATAAAACTTTTCCATTTCCATAATTAATTGTTTTTAATTGTTAGTAAAATAAGTGTTATTAATATTTCATTTTATTTTTCGTTCCGAATTACC
>NZ_FR882948.1:0-10805 GCF_000435115.1 Bacteroides sp. CAG:633
AAATGTGTCTACCTATATCAGTACAAGACAACCTGTCGTGGTACTTCAGATGAAACACGGTGAATTTCGGATGGTTATGACTCACGGGCGGTATTAGCGCGATGCAGTTGTGGTACAGACGGCTTGCAGGCGAGTATCGGCCAGCGAGTAGCTGAGGATGTAGCAGTGACCCGGCTCTATGCTTTGCCCGTCGTTGTTTCCATAAGTTTGGGGCGTTGTTGTGAAGGTTTCGTTGTCGGTGTTGGTGGCGGTCAGTGTATAGGTGAAGGTCATGTTGTCCGTATAGTCGAAGTAAGCGGTCTGGCCGGGGGCAATCGTTTTTGTAGCGCCGGAGTCCGTCGTATATACGGTAAGCGTAGGGTTGGAGAATAAGGCGGTAAGTTCGTCGCTGAACGGTGCCAGGCTGATGCCAACGTTGATCATCGGTACCTGCAAGTCGATGTAGCTTATTTTATCGAGCTCGATGCTGAAGGTTGTCCGGGCATAATAGCGTGGGGCATCGGCTCCTGTTGTAAGGTAAGCTTTGTTGTAGGCTTCGAGGGTATAGGAGCCGGCATTCAGTTCCACCTTGGTTTGGGGAGACTCTCCCGGCGCATAGACTTTGTCCGCATCAGTTCCGTTGGAGATCTTGATGTACAGGTCTTCCTCAACGGCACGGGTGACGATGTTTTCCGCGGTGACGGAACCGAGGGTAAGGCTTTCTAATTGCAGATAGCCTTTTCCCGTTTCGGTCAGTACGTCTTCTTGCTGACAGCTTATCAGCAGGAAGAGAGTTATGAGTGTATATAATGTTTGTTTCATATGTCTGTTATTTGTTGTAGATGAGGGAGATGTCGTCGATACGTAATATACTACCATAATGTGTCGTATAATTGCCAGCATCGGATAATGAAATTTCTCTTTTTTTTTCGTAAGGAACATTACCTTGACCGGCATTGGAAGATAGAAAACATACATATATTTTCGAGGCTTTTTCGATGTAACTCGTTTGGTAGGTAATATTAATAGTTTGGTTAGTCCATGATGTCGTTAGCATGTTTGAGGTATGATGTCCTTCTCCAATTATGTTGCCTGAAGCATCAATTACTTTTACTATAACTTCATATGTATCCTGTTTGTCTCCATTATAAGGTTCATATATGTACCAAAATGATATTTGGGTTGGTCGGCTATTGAATGTTCGCCCTTCATCTATACTTATGCTACCATTTGCTGCTGAGGTGGAAGTGGTACCAGTGTAATTTCCATAAAATAACATCCCTGCCACTTTATTATTGTCATAAATAACTGATCCTGTATTAACGGGACCTGCTGCTGTATTCCTTAATTCAGCAGATCTATTTCCTCCATGCTTATAGGCTGTGGAATATGAAACTGCTGGGAAACCATTATAATTGCTTTTAAACCAAGATAAAATATTATATCTAAAAGTGAACTCATTATTTGTATCCCAATATTCTTCTTCATTAGAAGAGTTACGTGGAATATAATTAGGAGCATCCCAACCAGAGTCTGTTTGATGCCATGCTTCCATATCTGAATTTACTAATTGTTCCTGGCTTTCCATTTCAATATCTACTTCATTGGAAATTAATGCGCCTCTATATATAGCTCTTACTTTATAATTTCTATTTAGTGGGTGCTCTGTAAAGATTTGCTGGCGGGTCTCTTGATTGCTACAGTCTTTCCATTCTCCATTGTCCTGATATTGGTAAATCAGATTCTCTTTAATTTTCTCCAAGTTCCCTTTCCCTTCTTCCACGGTTATTTCTTCAATGGTGAACTCTTTGGTCCATATGTTTCCTGGCAATACGGACACGGTAAATATAGGTTTGTGTACAGCAATAGTATAGGTTTGCGCTCCATCGGTGTTAGTACGATTGTTGGCAGTCACACTGTTGATGGTAATCTGGTTATTGGCTACACCTTCATTTTTCGCTAACAGTTTAGATGTAAAGTCTTCGCTGAATATTATTTGGGGCGAACTAGAACCGATGAGAGGTAGGCTGATGCCAGCATTCGTGAGTTTAATTCGGTCCTCATCGCTTAACGCTGACAGATTGTAATCTTTGTTCAACGTGAGAAAATTCTCATCGCTGAAGTTCAGTGAGAATGACATGTCTTGGATGGGGCGAGATACGGTAAAGTCAATCGAGGCAGTAGGTGCTTCGGCTGTTTCATAGATTGTCAGCGTTTTATTTTCGTCAAAACCCGTAGCGCTGATTTTCGGTGCAGGCAACCACTCCACTGGTATCGTCTCCGAGATTGTCACATTCTCCACCTCTACCTTTGCTACGGTAAGGATGACTCCGGAGGTGGCGGGTTTCACTTTCAGCGTCAGTTTGCAATGCTTGCCAGCGCCAAAGGTGTCGGCATTCTTCAGCTTGTCATCTTCCAATGTCATGGATACTGCCTGACCGTTGTCTTTCAGGGTACCGACGAACTGAAAGGTAGGAATGGTACCTGCACGGTAGTAGGCACTTTTCTGTGCATTGTTATTGTTGATCGTGACGAATTGATTATCTACAGAAACCTTCAGACCGTACGAGGAGAACAGGGCATCGAACTTCTCGGGCTCGTCGTACGTCACACTGGTCAGTGCATTGGCCACTTTGCAGCTCAGGTTTACTGTCCGGGTCTCTCCTTCGGTTACTTCCACTCCTGCCTCTTCTCCTTTATAATAAGGAGTGTCCAATCCTAATAATGGATTTTCGCCACAGGTGGCCGTCACGGTGTAAAGTCCGACCGAAGCAGGAATCTGGTCCGAAGTAAAGGTGCCATCGTACAGTGTGCTGCCGGTGCTTTCTTTCACAATCTTCAGTGAAAATTGTTCTTTAACAGGTTTGCCCAGTTCGGCGGGAGTGCTTTTGGTGGTTACGGTCACGTCTTCTCCCAACGATATAAGGAAACCGCCCTCCATGCCTTCCCACTGCTCCGTCTGGCAGGCTGCCAGCAGCAAGCCGATGAAGCCCGCATATAAGGCCTTGATATATTTCATTGTGATGGTTCTTCTATTCTCTTTTGTCATACTTACTCGTAAATCAGTTCAAAATTATCTAACCACAGTTTGCTGCCTACTCCGCCGGTGAAGTAATCGCCATATTTGCTGGCACTGGCCACCACGACGATGTATTTCGGTGTTCGGTTGGTGTATCGATAGTCGAGCACAAGGTCCTTCTGCTGGTAGGCCGATGTGCTGGAACCTTGTATCAGTTCGGCGTATGCGATGATGTGCGAGTCGGCTTTGTCGAACAGCTGGCGTTCGCTGGGGCGCGTACGGATTTCGAGTGGTTCGTCCCAGTCGGTCAGTGCGATGTAGATGTGGCACGAGTCGGGACGTCCTTTCAGATAAGAAAGGGCATCTTCTCCCACCTTGTCGATGGTGGCCGAAGTGTATTTATAGTTGATGCGCAGTTTGCTGGGGAACGACGAGAAAGACCGTCCGAAGCTCAGTACACCGTTGGTTCCTACCGTCTTCACATAACTGCCCGTAAAGATGTTGCCTGCCGCAAACTTCAGAACAAGATATTTCGATTCGAGCGAGGCGGCAAGTCCGCTTCCGTTGCAGGTTTCGCTGGTGGGGATGGAGTTGCTGTCGCTGATGGTGACGGCTCCTTTATTGCCGGTGTCCCAGAAAGAAGTTCCGCCCAAGCTCCAGGGGTTCCACAGTTTTTCTTCCTGATGCCAGTTGTCGAAACTGCCGTCGGTCAGCGGAGTTGCGGGTGCAGTAGTGAACGTCTGCGTGCCTGCTACGGTGCCGTCGATGCTGATGCGGCATTCGTATGCGGTGCCGGGAGTGAGTTGTTGCAGATCAGTCGTATAGTTGATGCCGCTGATGGTGATGTCGGCCGAAGGCTGTGAAGTCCAGTTGCTGTCGGTCGATTTGCGGTATTCCACTACAGGCTGTTTGCCGCTTTGTATGCTGCCTTTCAGTGTGGCACTTGTGGCTCTTGAGAAGACGTCTATCTGCCCTGATGCGTTTTCGTCGGTCTGATAGACATAGACGGTCCACTGGTGGCTCACTTCTTCCCAACCATACGAAACAAAGAAGGTCCGTGGTTCGGAGAAGTCGAAGTAGGCATCGGCAGTCGGGTCAGGATATACCGTACCGTGCTGGCCAGCCAGGTTGAACGAAGTCACTTTAATGTGGTCGAGCCGTTGTTCGTGCGACACGTAGATAATGACATTCCGGTTGATGTCATCCACAATGGCATTGCCTACCTGGTTTTCCAGAACGATATCGCGCTTTATCACCTGCTCGATGCTGATGCTCCAGGCATAGTCCTGATAAGTGCGCAGGATGATCGTTGCGGAGTTCGAAAAATCCATGCGGGTATCCGACGAAATGGGAATATCGTCCAGCGAACTGAAGCCTACGGTCGGAAACTTGGCATAGTTGTGGCAGAGGGTAGAGTCGGGCACCAATGTGGCGTTGTTGCTGACGGTCAGTTTGGTAATACGCAGTTCAGACAAGTCGACCGAGTCGTCTACATATAGTTTCACCGTACGTGCGTTTTTATCAATGGTAGCTTGCTGGCTTCCACTGCCGTCGGGACCACATTGTCCTTCTACCTCAAAGTCCTGGATGCTTCCGTCAACGATGGGGTAGGGAATGTCGTTCTCGATGGCACAGGCAGTTAATGCCAGTACGCAGCATATATAACAGAAGAGTCTTTTTATCATAGTTCGTTCGTTTCTTGATCGTTGGTTTACAGATAGAAGGTCATGCCGATGTTTATCGAGAAGAGGTTGATCTTGAAGTTTCCCGAAGACGTTCTTCTCATGCCGCTTTCTATCTGATTGGTTGTCTGTTTCTGCCATTTGAAGTTGTAGCCCATCACGCCTACCGATACTTCGACTGCCGACCAGTCGGTGACGAAGGCCGTCATGCCCGGTGCTATACCGATTTGCAGGTTGTGCGTCCGTTCGAAAGTACCGTCGTATTCGGTATTGGAACCGGTTGAGTTCTTTCCTACTCCGTAGGCATACGTCAGGCGTACTTCGTTGAACAGTCCGAAAATCTTGCTTTTTCCGATGGGCATGTAAGTACGCAGAAAACCCGATACCTGATATTCATGTTCCAGATAGTAGAGGTCTTTGAGGCTGATGTTGAAGTCTTCACCCAGATTCAGTTCGAAGTTGGCCATATCCAGATAGGTGCGGTTGTAGCCGAAGCGTAAGCCTGCCGCTACGTTGTCCTTGAAGAAGTAGCCGACGTAGGGACTAACGTTGAACGTATATCCCAAACCTTCTACATTCTTTATGACCAGAAAGTTCAGGTTATCTTCTTCGTGTTCGGAATAAGAAACCGTACCTCCTGTCATCCACTGACCCTTGGGAATGAAGACCGATTGCATGATGCCGCGGTCGATGCGCTGGGGCCGTTGGGCTTTTTTCCGTTTCTTTTTGGTTGGAGCTTTTATCTTGTAAACATGTCCTGTTGAATCGGCTATGATGATGCTGTCGCCATTGAGGGTGGTTTCGATGCTGATAGACTTCTGCGCCTGCAGTGTCTGGAATGCACTACCGATAGCGAACAATAGGATGAGTGACAGTATTCTGAACATAAATGTTTAAAAACGTATATAAGAGGGGGCATCAAAACCGCAGTTTACTACGGATTACACAGATGATCACAGATTGAAATCTCTGTGCCTGTCTGTGTAATCTGTGGTGAGTTATGACGCTCTCTCTTTTTAATTAATAATTGTGTACGACTTTACTTGGTGGAAGGAACTCCATAAAGCAACTCTAAGTCGTCGATGTACATGATACTACCTGTACTTCCAGTGAAGTAATCACCATATTTACTTGAAGAGCAGACGATAATCAAGTAATATTCAGTTTGTGGTGTGATATCTTTATACTTCAGTTCGACATTGAATTCTTTCCATTCATTATTGGTGGATACAGCTTCTGCATCAGGTAATTCGCCATACGCAATGATGTTGTCATCGTTTTCAAAATCAAAGAATGTAGAAGTCTGGGTGTTGTCCAACTGATGAGGAGCCTTAGCTATTGCCATGTAGATGGAACATAAGTCGTCAGTTCCTTTTTCGCCAAGTCCTGCAGGAGTTTTATCACCCCGATAGTCTATCTTCCCACTTGTATAGCGGAACCAACCATGCAGACCTGTTGGGCGAGATGCAAATTTCTGTCCAAAATCAATTTTGGCTCCGTTAGTACCTACTAAGCTGTTGAATTTGCCTGAGTAAAGGCTGGCTGCAGCAAACTTACCAATACCGAATGCAGAAGCATACTGTGATTTTAATTCTGCAGATTTACCTCCGCTGGTGTGTACGATAGAGCTATTGCCTTGTGTTGGGTTTACATTAACTAATGCTCCGGCACCTGTTGTAGTTCCCGGGTTACTTGAATCCCAGAAAGAACCAGAAGTGGAATAGTCACTTTCTGATACCGGATACCAAGTTCTGCCGTTCTTGTACCAATCATCCATATTGCCATTTGGCAATGTAGTGGCTTCTTCTGTTGTGAATGTTACTGGATCGCTGGCATAAGCTTCTCCACTTTTTTCATAAGCAAGGCGATAAGCATATTGTGTGGCAGGTGTCAACCCTGTAAGTGTCACTGTGAATTTCTGGTTTTCGCTATTATAATTGGCTGCAATGGTCTGCCATTCTTCTGCATCGGCCTTTTTATATTCAAAGTGCATGCTGGCCGGATCAAGTTCTTCGGATGAAGAAAGAATACTTCCTTCTAAATAAGCAAAGTTACTCCAAGCGTTAGCCGGTTCGGCACCTAATTTTGTGCTGGCTTCGGTAGAAACATTAAATGTAAACGTATATACGGTTTCAGTACCATCTACACTGACGCTGACTCCTCCTATATCGCCGGTTTCGGCAACCTTAAAGTTCAGAATGTAGTGTTTGCGGGCTTTAACGTTAGTGATAGGTGTATCTTGTGAGAACTGTTGTCCGGAATGGTTGGTTACAGAAATAGTAGCGGTAAGGTCTGCTACAGGGAAATATGCTGGTTTCAGTTCATCGCCCATTCTGAAGCTGAGTTCGTTAACACCTTCCATAGCCGATTTGACAGTGGCTGTAGCCGATTGGAAAGCATCTATAAAAGACTGATCATAATTTACGGTAACTTTTACGTTAGCCAATGTACAGGTAATGTTGGCGGTAACCTCTTTGCCTGTTTGTACCGTTATCTGCTGGCTACCGGCATAGTAAGGAATATCAAATCCCGATTCGGAACCATCGAACCCGTTGGAAGAAGCTTTTACGGTATAGGTTCCTGCTTCCAAGCGGATTTGTTGTCCCGACAAGGTTTCCCAGTCGTCGGTACTTTCTACGATTCCTCCTTTACTATCGAGTATTTGCAAAGCAATTTGTTTAGGGTTATAATCTGCGGCGATACGGGTATCTACGTAGGCATTAGTTCCTACTTCAATACGGAGATAACCGATGTTGTCATTTAAGTCGTCTTGCTGACATGAGGTTATACTCAAGGTGGATAATATTACAAAAAGAAATAAATATATCTTTTTCATTTTCTTACTCGTTTATGGTTACTTTAAATACACCGGTTGCTTTTTGCCCATTTTTATCGGTTACAGTAATATGGAATTCATGCGATTTGCCTGGATCGGTCGCTCCTGTCATATCAAGGAAGGTGAAGAATGTTCCGATTGGGAACGTATATTCTTTTATTCCATCTGTTGGGGCTGTACTTCCTACAGTAGCGACTAAATTCCCAAAATCGCTATTATCAATCAGGTCTACTCCTCCATTCTCAGCAAGGAAACTTTGTCCGTCCATCTTTAAATCGACCAAGATTGCTTGAAAGGCATCATTTCCTGCAGTTATGGTTACGATGATTTTATCCAATCCTGCTTCAGAGGCTATATATGCATCAGCACTGGCCGGTGCATTGCCTGCCGATATTGAGTAAGTGACATCTGCGGGTAAGTTAAGAGTTACACCATCTCCTGTTGGTGGTTCAGTTCCGGAATCTCCACCCTCGTCCGGATTTGTTGTCGGAATCTCTACCGACTCGCTTTCATTTTCAAATGTGATATTGGCAGTAATGGTAATTCCTGTCAGTTCTCCTGTGGAAGATTCTACAGTACCCATGTTGATTTCCAGTGCATCACCGCCGGTGAATGCATCTCCCACTTCTTCATACTGTTCGGCTGCGTCTTTCTTCTGGAATACTCGTCTTTCGGTTACAGTGTTCCCTTTAGTTGTTACAGCCTTGATATTGACAGTAATGGCTGTGATGTTATCACCAAAATGCCAATAGATGGGAGCCGGATTCTGGTCACTTTCGGTGTATGCAAGTGCAGTTTCTGTGCCATCGTCTATGGTAATCGTCCATGAACTGAATGCCTCTTTGAAATCGTTTCCGTACTTCATCTGAATGCGGCTGTTGGCCATACGACATACAACGTCGACTTCACTTGTGATGCCTTTGCTAACAGTAATATTTGTACTGCCCGAATAATAGGGATTTTCCATTTTCTTCTCCAATGTTCCGGGAGTATGTGACGTTACGGTATATTGTCCTACAGGGACTGTGATGCTGGACGGGACTTCATCTACGGTAGCGTATTCTTTTACTACGTCAGTTACTTCGGCACTTGTTCCTTGTATGGTTACAGGGAAATTGTTGGTTGTCACTTCTGTAGCACGTGTCTGTGAAATGGGTTGCTTTACGCTGACTCCAAGTTCTAAAGCGCCTGTATCTTCTTTGCTCACCAGACTGCCAGTCAGTTCATTTTTCATCTCGCACGACGCCAAACCAAGGATGGTTACTGTGCTTAAGGCTATGATATTGATTAGTTTCATAAATCTCTTCTTTCTATATTAAGGATATTGAGTTTTAAATCCATTCGGAGGGAACTTCGATATCGATTTCTTCATCATCAGTCGATTCATCGATGGTAACAACGATGCCCAAACTACCGTTGTTGTCTTGCGGCGCAATGTTCAGTGTCCACGATTTACCAGGTGCCAGTGTATAAGTCTTTTCCACTGTTGCAGACTTGTTATCGCTGATACGAGTAAAGTTGATGGAAGCTTTTACGCTTTCTCCTTCAGCATTCACCTTCAAATACCACGGTTCAGTATCGTTTTTCTGCCAGATAGCACTACTTCCGGTTTCTTTCAGTGCGGCAGTTTCATATACAACAGAATAGTTGCTAAAGTATTGAGACATATTGTTTGCAAAACTTACTTTAACTTTTCCGCAAGTAGGTTTACATTCAACATTTACTTCTTGGAGTTCTTCTCCGTTTACGGTGAAGCTTGTTTCTCCTTTTACATAAAATCCGTCGCGTGAAGCATTATTTTCTGTACCATAAAATGCTTTCAGGGTGTAATTGCCATTGTTTAAACTAATTCGTTCAGGTTTTTCGCTATAAATGAACTCTTCTACAACGCTACTTTTATCATTTAGTATTTGCACAGAGTATCGATTTATATCTCCATAATCGTTTTCGTTTACGGCTTTTGTAAATACGGCACTGGCCGTAACTCCCAATTGGATACTACCGCTTCCGTTATTTTCAGCAGGGTCTTCATTTGATGCGCAGGATGTGATCATCAGGGATGCTATGCAGCCCATCAGGAAATACTTTAAGTTGTAAATTTTCATATAATTGATTTTAATGACTATTTCTTTAAGACACTTCTTGGGATAGTACTTGTTTTATGCATGATTTTTCGGGTTGCAAAGTAACGGCTTTGTCATTGCTTGTGCAAGGTCTGTTTTTTCTATTTTTGTTCTTTTTTTAAAATAGATCTTTGGATGGATTCGGTTATTTGCTTATAAATGTGCGATAAAGATATTTTTGCCGATAAGTCTTTTCTTTTTTATTTGTCTGTTTTTAAAATGAGATTATCTTTGTAACTTGATATTGTATAAGAGAAATCATATGGAAGGTCGCTTTTATGAAAAAAATATGCCCAAGATAGACTTGCCGGAGGATTGGCTTGCGGGGGCTGATATTAATCCAGGTTTGCTAAGTCTTTATACGGATTTTCCGGTAAGACTGAAGTGTGAGATACTTATTCTATGTCACGGAGGCGAGGTGGAGGCATCGGTCAATTTGAACCGTTTTTGCGTACATCAGGATGAAGCTGTGTTATTGGTACCGGGTACCATTTTTCAGATACATAAGGTGAGCGGGGAACTGAAAATTTACTTTTTAGGTTTTTCGTCCAGCTATATCAAAGGAAATCCTTCACAACATTTGGTTGATGCCTGCTGTCTGTTGTCCGAGTCTCCGGTTATTCCTCTCCGTAAAGAAGCCTCGGAACTGCTTGGAGATTATTTTGCTTTGCTTATACGCCTATATGAGTTCCTTGATGAGAAAGGACGGGCAGTTGCAGCCAAAAATCTGTTTGCTGATGTTCACTTGGTTATTCATCAGCTTTCGGCACATAAAAGTGGTCTTCGGATACTTTCCAAAAATGAGCAGTTGTTTCGTAATTTCCAACGGCTTGTGACTTTGCATTATTCCCATGTGCGTCAGGTTGTGTGGTATGCAGAGCAGTTACGGGTAAGTCATGCATATTTGTGTAGCGTGGTTAAAGACGTTACGGGAAGAACGTGTACAGACATTATCTCGTCTATGGTTATTATGGATGCAAAGTCTCAACTGAAATTAACAGATGCTTCTATTCAAGAGATTTCGGATGCATTGAACTTTGCCAATATTTCGTTTTTTGGCAAATATTTTAAGCGTTATGTAGGCATGAGCCCATTGGAATATAGGACAAAAGGCTAATAGGATTTGCAGAAAAAAGAAAGAGGGTGTGTCGTAATACGCGATTCAC
>NZ_FR882949.1:0-632 GCF_000435115.1 Bacteroides sp. CAG:633
TAGACATTTCTTGAGAAACGCTCCTATTTGCATAGACACTTTGCCTAATACAGTTCTGATTAGGTCATCAGTTTTTGATGTACCGGACATGCAAGAGTTCCGGCCTTGTTGTTCGGTAAAACCGGATGCCCTTCGATGGGGCATTCGGTTTTTGGTCAGATGTTCCGGCTTACGCTTTCGTCCGACCTTGTTGTTCGGTCTGACAAAGATGCATCATATTCGCCATTATCGAAAGTTTTCTGCGGGCAAATTTTCTTTTTCCACATTTTCTTCTGTTCACCCTGCTCCAAATGTACGAGAGCGGGGACTTTGTAACCGATACTCATATGTGGTCGGTAGCAGTTGTAGAAATGGATGTATCTACCGATGACCTTCTCGGCATGCCCGATATCCTTGAAGTGGCTTTGTCGGTAGACACGTTCGCACTTGATTATCCCGTTGATCCGCTCGGCGATGGCATTGTCTGTAGGGTTGTAGTCCTCCGTCATGCTAATGTCAATCTCGTGCGCCTGTAGCATCGCCACATAAGCGTCGCAGCAGTATTGTACACCCCGATCAGAATGGTGGATCAGTCCTTTGAGACTTGTGCTGCCTCTCAGTTTGACAGCCTGCTTTATTGCCTGCTCCAATGC
>NZ_FR882950.1:0-2870 GCF_000435115.1 Bacteroides sp. CAG:633
CTGCCGTACAGGGTCACCTTGAACGCAGCGGCTTCGGGATGCCGTTGCAGAAAGATTTCGGCGGCCTTGCGCGGTCCCATGGTGTGACTGCTCGACGGGCCTGTTCCGATGCGATAGAGTTCTTTGATCGATTTCATAAGTATATGTTAGGGTTACGTTTGTTCTATATATATATGTATTACAGGTCTACTACTGTGATGCCGGCTCCGCCAAACTGTACGTGCTCGTCCTGAAAGTGACGGACACCGGGTACGGTTTGCAGGTACTGGCGTATTAGGGTGCGCAGGATGCCTGTGCCCGTGCCGTGCAGGATACGTACGCGCGAGACACCTACCAGTATGGCATCGTCGATGAAATAGGTGACGGCCTGCAAGGCTTCGTCGCCCCTCATGCCGCGCACGTCGATGTCTTGCTTAAAGTGCAGTTTCTTTTCGTACATGCTGTCCTGCGTCTGGCTGCTGATGAAGGTACTTTTGGTCGACACGTCGGCCTGACGCGGCTGGGCGTTGGTCCGCTCCAGGCGGTCTATGCGTACGGTAGTCTTGATGCTGCCAAAAGCCACAGTGGCATTCTTGCCATTCACTTCCATTACCTCACCTACGGTGGTCTGACCTTTTATCCTGACGGCTGCTCCCGGTACGATGGCTGCCAGACGTTCGGCTTCCAGACGTGCCTGGCGTGCAGCCTGCTCTTCGGCCGACAGGGTGGCGGCGTTGGCATCGCGGTTTTTCTTTTCCTTTTTCCGGTTCTGCTTCTCCTTCAGCTTTTCCATCTTGCGGGCAATTTTTTCTTCCTGCTCCTTGTTGGCCAGTGCTTCCAGCGACTCCTTGAAGTCGGTCAGTTCCTGCCGCGCCTGACGGGTTTTCTCTTTCTCGGCCTGCGTCTCCTTGATGGTTCGTATGGTGTTCTCGATGCGGGCGTTGGCTTCCTGCATCAGTTGTTCGGCTTCTTCCTTGGCTTTGCGCAGAATCTCCTTGCGCGACTTCTGCAACTCTTCCATCTCGGCCTGATAGCGGGCGATGGTTTCTTCCATCTGCTTTTCGCGCTGGCGGATGTTCTGTCGCTTGGTTTCCCAATAACGTTTGTCGCGCACAATGTCTTGCAGGTATTTGTCGCTCTGGATGTACTCGCTGCCCACTATCTCCGAGGCGTCGGCAATGACATCCTCCGGCAGACCTATCTTGCGGGCTATCTCGACTGCGAACGAACTGCCCGGGTTGCCTATCTGCAACTGGAAGAGGGCCTGCATCAGATGGCGGTCGTACAGCATGGCACCGTTCACCACTCCTTCGTGGTTTTCGGCAAAGTGCTTCAGGTTCTGGTAGTGGGTGGTGATGACGCCGAACGTCTTTTTCAGGTTAAAACGCTTCAGCACGGCTTCGGCAATGGCACCGCCTATCTGCGGTTCGGTTCCTCCGCCAAACTCGTCAATCAGGATGAGGCTGCGTTCGTTGCAGTTCTTCATCATGATTTTCATATTGGTCAGATGCGAAGAATAGGTACTTAAGTCGTCCTCGATGGACTGTTCGTCGCCGATGTCGATGAATATACTGCTGAAGATACCGGCATGGCTACGTTCGTGCATCGGGATAAGCAGTCCGCACTGCAACATGTATTGCAGTAGACCTACTGTCTTCAGACAGACTGACTTTCCGCCCGCGTTGGGGCCGGAGATGATGAGGATGCGCCGTTGCTGGTCCAGTTCGATATCGAGTGGCACCACTTTCTTGCCGTGCTTGGCCAGCGACAGTTGCAACAGCGGATGCACAGCCATGGTCCAGTCTATGATCTGTTTATTTTCGAGTGCCGGCTTCAGTGCTGCTGTCTGTTCGGCAAACAAGGCTTTGGCACGGATAAAGTCGATCTCGGCCAGAAACTCGTAGGACAGTAGTACGTCGGGTATCGAGGGCCGCAACTGGTTGGAGAACTCCGTCAGTATGCGGATAATTTCGCGCCGTTCTTCGCCTTCCAGTTCACGGATGCGGTTGTTGGCTTCTACTACTTCGGCCGGTTCGATGAATACCGTCTTTCCGCTGGCCGATTCATCGTGTACTATACCTTTTATCTTTCGTTTCAGAGCAGGTACAACGGGAATTACCAGTCGTCCGTCGCGCATGGTGGGCGTGACATCCTTATCAATGATGCCCTCCGACTGCGCATTGCGCAAGATGCTGTTCAGCGACCGCGAGATGCTTCCCATGGTGCTGGCCAGTTCGCGCCGGATGCGTGCCAGTTCGGTAGAAGCATTGTCCTTTATCTTGCCGTAGGGCGACAGAATTCCATTGATTTTCGCTATTAGCTGTGGGAATACGGTAATGTCACCTGCCAGTCTGCTCAGGCAAGGGTAGGGGGAGGCTTCTTCTTCATCCTCGTTCTTCACTTGCAGAAAGCGTACGATGTCCCGGATGGTTTCCAACGAACGGCGCAGGTCGAACAATTCCTGTTCGTCCAAGTACATGCCTTCTACGCGAATGCGTTTCAGCGACGGCCGTACATCGAAAAAATATTGTGCGGGAAAGTTGTCTTCTTCCTGGAGGATGCGGACAAATTCGCTGACCTGGTCCAGTTTTTCCTTTACCTCATTAAAACGGTCGGAAAACTCCATGTCTGTGACTCTCTCTTCTCCCAGCGTGCTTAAACACTTCTCTTTCAGCAGCTGGCGTATCTGGTCGAAACCTATTTTCTGTTCAAAATTCTGTGGGTATATCATTGGCTTAGCCTAATTTGGAGACAAAAATACGATTTATTCATGAAAAAAAAACTCAAAAAGTTTGCAGATTTAAAAAATATCCGTACCTTTGCAGCGCTTTAAGAGAGAAGCAAACAACAAAATAGTATTGGAGAGGTGGCAGAGTGGTCGATTGCGGCGG
>NZ_FR882951.1:0-17074 GCF_000435115.1 Bacteroides sp. CAG:633
TATCGGTAAAAATTTACCGAAGTATTGAATCAATAAATTATAAATATTTCGGATGAAAATAGGAAATCCTTAAATGATACTTTTTACTTTTCCCGCTATGATATAAATTCTGGAAATAAGCATGTGACAGCAATGCTGGCTGGCTAATAGTGTATGATAGAAGTCAGTGTTTGGATAATGCAAAAGGTTTGGACAGTTGATGTTTTTCCAGATCTTGAATCACAGTCATATCCATGATATCTGTATAAACCTGCGTGGTCCGAACACTTTTATGACCTAATAGTTTCTGTACAGTTGTGATATTTACCCCTTTATATATTAATAAGGTGGCATTTGTATGACGGGCAGCATGAAATGATATTCGTTTGGAAATACCAGCCAACTGCATCAATATTGCTAAAGTTTTGTTAACGTTTGAATTGTTGCCCAAACAAAAGAAGTCGGTTAGATTATTGACATATTTTTGAAGAATTAGCAATGCTTTACCATTGAATAATAGATAGAGTGGTAAACGTACTTCTATACCAGTTTTAACCGATGTGTACATCAGCCATGTTTTCTTACCTATAGATTGAATGTTATCGGAAGTAAGATTAGTGAAGTCTGAGAATCGTAATCCGGCATAACAACAGAATAAGAAAGCATCCAAGGTTTTCCTATATTTAGAGTATTTCCCATCCAATGAAAGCTGTTCCAGTCTTTCCAATTCTTCGGGTAGAAGATGTGTATGGCTACTTGCAACCATTTTGATTTTATATTTTCGGAATGCATATTTCTCAAGACCCAAATAGCCCTTGTTAATAGCTACATTTATATAACGTTTTAAGTGTTTCATGTGCTTGGCAATCGTGTTCGTGTGATATCCTTTATTGCGCATGAAAGCCTCAAAAGCTGTTATGAAATCAAAGTTAAGCTCTCCGAATGTTACGTTTTTCCGAAATTCTTGGAGCAGCAGAAGCGTAGAGCGATGATTATGTTTAGTGCTGTCGCGCAGTGATGATGTGTCTATTTCATGTCGAAAAAAAGGTAAAAAACGATTTTGGTTGCCTTCATTTTCGACTTCTTCTTTCAACAGGTCAAGTGTGATGATTCGACCTTGCCGCCACAAATCCAATTCCTTTTGTTCCATTGATATGACAAAACTATGGATGATTCTATTCAGTTCGTTGGCATTAGGATGTTTTCTGACCAATCGCTTTCCAGTATCCCATTGTTCGGGGCGCAAATAAACCTTTGTCGAAAAATACTTTTTCTTTCCGTTCAGATAGGCTTCGACCTGAACTAATGCCAAGCCTCGCTTATTGAGGCTTTTTTTGCGGTTGTAAACCAGGTTGTAGGTAATCTTGTTCATCATAAGCTATTATATTTAGTCATATTATAGACGTTAACAGACTAAATAAAAACAGTATTTTACAATTTTACCCCATATGATAACAATCCGCAATATTTTCCATTGCGGATAGAAATGGATTATTTTTACCAAAGTATAATAAATTTGAATAAATAGTACGCTATTTGCCACCCATCCTGTCAATCTGTCAAGGAGCACACGGGAGAGGTATTCTATCATTCAAATTTGTATTGTTGGATATATAGTTTAATATACAGCATTTAAAATAAAAAGATCTTTTTTACCCTGCCATAGTCTTTTTTAGGTTATAGAAACTTTAAAAACGGTACGATAATTAACGTTTTTATGTTAAACGAGCCATTCTTCAAAACAGAAAAAGATAATTTTATCAAATCAGAGTGATAGTATTTCTTCCGCCGTTTATCTTTTATTAATACCGAAAATCTGTTGTTAAACATAAAAACGATGAATTCGATAACAAATTGATAGATTTACAAGTTTTTTTTGATAAAACAGTTGTCCGTTTCATATTTATTAATATATTTGCATTTTGTTAGAGTAAAGAAACAATTAATGTAAAGTTAAACTTTAAGAGAGAATTTATGAAAAGAAAATTAATGCTGTTATTGGCCTGTCTTTTTGTAGGAATAGGCTTAGTAACTGCCCAAACTCAGAAAGTCACGGGTGTCGTGATTTCGGAAGAAGACGGGCAGCCAGTTATTGGAGCGTCTGTATTGGTGAAAGGTACACAGATTGGTATTGTGACCGATATAGATGGTAAATTCGAATTAACGAACGTACCAAGTTCCGCGAAGACTCTGAGAATCTCGTACATCGGTATGCAAGAGCAAGAAGTAGAAATTGCACCCAATTTAAAGGTGATCTTGAAACCGAATACAGAATTACTTGATGAGGTTGTAATCACAGGTTACGGATCGGGAAAGAAATTAGGTTCTGTTGTTGGTTCTGTAACTGCTGTAGGTGGTGAGAAACTGGCTAGTACACCTTCTGCAAACGTCGGAGATGCACTACAGGGACAAGTGGCAGGTTTGCAAGTATTTACACCTTCTGGTGAGCCCAGCCAAACCGTCAGCATGCGTCTGCGTGGTGTCAGCTCTATCGAAGGTAGTTCCGCACCTCTGTTTATATTAGACGGTTCTCCTATTTCAGCCAGCACATTCACCTCATTGAATCCGAACGACATCGAGAATATGACCGTGCTGAAAGATGCTTCATCTACAGCAATCTATGGTTCGCGTGCTGCTAACGGTGTTGTTATCTTGACCTCCAAGAAAGGTAAAAGAGGAGAAAAAGCCAAGATTCAAATTAGCGCACAATATGGTCTATCTAAAATGACTGGTGATAACGTAACAATGATGAATGCCGAGCAATGGTTGAATTTCCAGGAAATTCTGGATCCGTCACTGGTGAACAATGCAGAATTCCAAGCAGAAAAGAACTTCTATATTAATAATGGTATTTCTACCGATTGGTCTGATGTATTCTTTGGAGGAACTGCTCCGATGCAAGAATACAACTTGAGCGTAACAGGCGGTACAGAAACTATTAACTACTTCTTCTCTTTCGGACATTACGACATGGAAGGTATTATGGACGATTCAGACTTGCGTCGTGAAACACTCCGTTCAAACATCGAAGCTAACATCAACAAATGGATGAAAGCAGGTGTCAACCTCAACTTGTCTTTCCAGAAATACAATACAGCTGCTTTTGGTAACAGTGCCAACAGCTTGTACAACAAAGCTTTTGCAGCCCGTGTATATCGTCCTGACCAGAGCTATTATGAAATCCTGACCGACGAGGGAGGAAACTTTACAGGATTTGGTGAACGTCTGGATTTCTTCGACAGAGTACAAGGTGGATTATACAACCCTTATTACTTGTCAGAATTACAACCTTCAAACCGCGATTTGATTCGTATCAACGGTAATACTTACCTTAACATCAATCCAATTAAAGGTTTGAATATCCGTGCAGCCCAAGCTGTTGAAGCATTCGACTACCGCAACTCAGGAGTGGCTTATCCGGAAGGACCTTTCATCGGAGCAGGAACTGCATCAGAAAGTTTCCAACGCTACTACTCGTTCACTTACACGAATACAGCTGAGTACAAATTCAATATTGACAACCACAACGTAACCTTACTGGGTGGTCAGGAATCTATCATCTCAAAAGACCAGTCATTTGGTGTGAGAGTCAATGGTTTGACAGACACTCGTCTTATGTTGCTTAGTGCAGGTGCTACAACAGAAAAGCCTTCACATTCCAAATCAGAAACCGTATTCAACTCCTATTTTGCAACATTGAGTTACAATTACGACGAGAAATACTTCTTCGATGCATCTTATCGTCGTGACGGTTCTTCACTCTTCGGTCTTAATAACCAATGGGGTAACTTCTGGTCTGTAGGTGCCATGTGGGACTTGAAGAAAGAAAACTTCCTGAGCGATGTAGAGTGGATTAACGATTTACAACTCAAAGCCAGCTACGGTACAGTAGGTAACTCTTCAGCTCTTTCTGCATACATGGCCTATGGTCTTATCAGCTCCGGTTCCATGTACGGTGGAGAAACTGGTACAGCAATTGGTAACCCTGCCAATCCAGATCTGACATGGGAAGTTGTAAAAACAGCCAATGTGGCTCTGAATACCCGTTTGTTTGACCGAGTTAATTTGGATGTAGAATTCTACAACCGTCTGACAGAAGACATGTTGATGCAAATTCCTTTCTCCTACACAACTGGTTTCTCTGCAGGTTGGGGTAATGTAGCCAGCATGCGTAACCGTGGTGTGGACATTACAGCAAATGTAGACATTCTTAAAGACGTAGCAGGCGTTAACTGGAGTATTTCAGCAAACGTAAACTACAACAAAAATGAAATAACCAAACTGTTCAACGGTCTGGACGAATACGTATTGGCAAATACAGGTCTGAAACTTCAGGTTGGCAAGCCTTATGGTGAATACTTTTATAATCGTTGGGCAGGTGTCGATCCCCGTGATGGTTATAACATGTGGTATGACAAGAATGGCAACTTGACCAAGACTTTCTCTGAAGACGATGCTGTATTTACAGGCAAACAACGCTATGCTCCTTGGTCTGGTGGTTTCGGAACAACGTTGAATTGGAAGGGCATCACAATATCGGCAGACTTCTCGTACATGTTGGGACAATATATGGTGAACAACGAACGCTGGTTTACTGAGAATCCTCAATTTGCCAACTCTATGAATCAGACAGTAGACATGTTCACTATGTGGCAGAAGCCGGGTGATATTACCAACATCTCAACTCCCGATTCTCCGATGCAATTTGACACCCACTTGTTGGAAAACGCATCGTTCATGCGTCTGAAAAACCTGACTGTCAGCTATGATCTGCCGAAGAATTGGATGCGTCGTACAGGTTTCATGGAAAGCGCACGCGTATTCTTCGTAGGCCGTAATCTGTGGACTGTTACCAAGTATAGAGGTTACGACCCGGAAATTGATAGCAACATGCAGCTGGGTAACTATCCGAATACCAAGCAGTTTACGTTTGGACTTGAACTCACTTTCTAAACATGAACCACTAACGAATTTATGAAAATGAAAAAAAGAAATATTATTTTATCCGTCTTGTTTGCAGCAGTAGGATTGACTTCTTGTGACATGGAGAAATATCCCTACAATGCTGTAGAAGAAAGTCAGTACATGACTACAGCCAATGACTTCAAAAGTGCCCGTATCGGCTTGTATTCTCCATATAGGACTCTGACCTCGGGTGGACACATTCTGACACCGGAATTCCAATGCGCAGACTTTCATGCTACTGCTAGCTACAGTAACACGTATGGAAATCAATACAGATGGGACTTCCAGTCTTCTGATGGTAATATCGAAGCCATTTGGGGTAACTTCTACACTTTGATTGCACGTAGCAATTATTATATTGATTCTTATCAGAAATTGGTAAACGGTGAAATACCCGGTATTAGTGAAGCAGACCGTGCTTTAATTGACTGTTGGGCAGGAGAAGCTTATTTCTCGCGTGCATTTGCTTATTACAATCTGGCAACGTTCTTCTGCGAGGCATACGATCCCAGTACTGCCGCTGAGGTTTATGGACTTCCCTTACAGCTGACTTACGTTTCCAATGCTACCGACAACAGCCAATATCCGGGCCGCTCATCTTTGCAAGCTACATTTGAGCAGATCAACAAAGATTTGGCAGAGGCTGAAAGATTGGTAAATGAAAACAAAACCGTTAATTCCAATACTCAGGCCAAATACAACTACATCAGCCAGGATTTGGTAACAGCTCTGCGTGCCCGCATTGCATTATGGACAAAAGACTATGATACAGCAATAAGCGCATCAACAGCACTGATAAGCAGCAATAAGTACCCTCTTATCAATGACGGAGAAGCATTCCGTGCTATGTGGGTAACAGACTATGGTACAGAAGTTATCTGGCAGATATATACTGCCGCTCCAGATGAACTCTGCTCTACAAATGGTACAATGTTCTGGGGACAATACAAGAATGGAGATCCACAAGTAATGGACTTTATTCCTTCTCAAAGCTTGATTGACCTCTATACGGATGGAGACAAAGATATTCGTTTCACGTCTTTCTTTGCTCCCTATCATCTAGCTCTGTCAAACGGCTCGGAAGCAGACGTATATGTTTTCGACAAATACCCCGGCAACCCCGATATATATTCGCAAACAATTGTGGATAATCACTATATCAACAAGCCGAAACCATTCCGTATTGCTGAGCAATATCTGATTGCTGCGGAAGCATACGCCGCAAAGAATGATGTAACAAATGCCAGCAAATACTTGAACGATTTGTGTCGTACACGTATTGCGGAATATGTTGACAAGAACTATACAAATGCCACGATACTGACAGCCATCCAGAACGAACGCCACAAAGAATTAGTGGGTGAAGGCTTCCAGTTAATCGACTTGAAGCGTTGGAATCTTGGCATCGATCGCGCTAATGCATACCAAGAATCAACCATGGTTCTTCAGCCGGGTGGAGTGAACACCACTGCATTGTCCAAACAAGCTGGCGATGATCGTTTCGTATGGCCTATCCCCAAAGCAGAGTATGATGCAAATCCTCAGCTGAAAGGTCAACAGAATCCTGGTTATTAATTGATATACTTAATTAAAAAGAACAGAACATATGAAATATCTTAAATTATTAGCTTTATGCTTACTTCCGATATCATTTGCCGCTTGTAGCGATGATGAGGAAATAAATAGCGGAAACGCTACCGTAGGCTTTACATCCACTGAATTATCAGTGACGGAAAATACTCCCATGGTAGAAATTCCCATCTCATTGGAAGGTGACCATACAGGCCCTGTAAAACTCAATATAGAAGTTACAGATTGTAATGGAACCTCTGTTACCAATGATGAAACCGTCATTCTGACAAGTAATAGCCTTGTTATGCCTTCAGGTGTAGAAACCGTTCAAGCAGAATTGCGTTCATCGGTTTACACTGTTGAAGATAACTTAGACCGTTCTTTTACAGTAAAAATCACATCTGCCGAAGGTGCAACTATAGGGAATGCAACATGCAAAGTTAACATCGAAGAAATTCCCGATCCTTATGCAAATTTGGCAGGAAACTGGACGTTGAGCGCCGGAAGAGCAGGTAATCTGGCTGTCGTATTAAATACTCGTGAAGACCGGTCTGGTTACGATTGTACAATGACCCTCCAAGGAGTTGAAATGCCATTTACAATAGCATACTCTCCACAGGGACTTACTGTAAAAATGAAGACAACACTGGCAGAAGGACTTGATTTTGGAGATCCTGTAGGAGTAGCAGATGCTGTACTTGCTTATATTGACGGGAACTATCTTGTAACCGATCCATTGTCAGCTTCCTGGAATGAAGATTTGAATTTAATTCTATTCGATTATCCGATGACTGCTGCTTTGTTCAGTTCTGCAACAGGCCAATTTACAGGATACACATGGTTCATGACTGATACTGTAATGAGAAAGGTAGAATCCAAATAATAAACTGAAACCAATATGTAAAGGGCATCCCAGTTTAATGAGGATGCCCTTTTTAACTTAAGACGCCACCTAATCCACATGAAAACAAAAATTTATCATCTATTATGCCTGCTTTTTGTATTTACAATTATAGCAGCATGTTCCAAGGAAGAAGAAGCACCTGCTTCTATTGCCATAGCGGAACAAAGTCAAAATCAGATTTTAACCTCTGGCATTAATTCACAAATTACCGTTGATTTTACCAGTACACATGATTGGAAAGCGTCTACAGATGCTTCTTGGGCTGTAATAACTCCCACATCTGGCAAAGCAGGTACAGCCAGTGTCAGAATTTTGGCTAAAGAAGAAAACAGAACGGGAGAAGTACGCACAGGGATTTTGATTTTATCGTGCGGAGAAGCAACTGCCCAAGTTACTTTTACACAAGCCGCAATGGATGTTCTAAATATAGAACAGACAACCTATGACATATCTGCCGACGAGCAGGAAATCAGCATAAAATTCGCTACTAATATACAGAATGGAAAAGTCACTTTAAAGGCAGAAGACAATTACTCGTGGATTACTCCGAAAGAAAACACCCTGACTCGCGCAATGCAGGAAGGAGAAATCATCCTAAAAATACAAGCCAATGAAAGGCGTTCGGCCAGAAATGCCAAATTCAAGATACAAGTCGTAAACACAAATGACGAGAATCAGATATTAATGGAATCAGCCACCATCAATATCAATCAAAAAGAAGCACCTGTCGGTACTTCATCCGACTTGACCACACAAGATAAAAAAGTATTTTTAATACAAGAACATACCGAAGGAAACGGAATACCTCTCATATTTTTAGGAGATGGTTTTCTTGATACAGATATCAGCAATGGTTACTATCGGCAAGCCATGGAAAAAGGTATAGAAAATTTCTTTACTGAAGAACCTGTTAAGTCTCTTCGCACCTATTTTGACATATGGATGGTAACAGCTGTTTCTTTAAACAATGCTTTTGGAAATCAATACAATACAAAGTTCAGTTGCAGATTGGAAGGGGGCGGAAGTACACTGATAGAAGGAAACCATTCCAAAGTACAAGAATATGCCATGGAAGTACCTACCCTCAAAGAGAATCCCGAGCTGTTCAATGAAGCAACCTGTATCGTTATCCTAAATACAGAAGAGTATGCCGGAACCTGTTATTTTGGCTTTAACGATGGAGTAAAAACCATCAATTTGGCCATTGGCTATTGCCCTATGATTTACGGAATGGAAGATGACATGTTCCGCCGAGTACTTTGCCACGAATGTATCGGACACGGTTTCAGTAAACTGATGGATGAATATTCGTATCAAGAAATGGGAAGAATACCAACCTCTGAAATAACAGATACACAAAAGATGCAGGAAATGGGATGGGCAGCCAATGTAGACTTTACCAATGATAGAAATGCTGTACTCTGGAGTAAATTCCTGAAAGATTCACGTTACCAAGGAAAGGATAACTACGGTGAAATTTTAGGTATCTACGAAGGAGCTTGTACATACTGGAGCGGCGCTTACCGGCCGACAACCGAAAGTATGATGCGAAGCAACACGCATGGTTTCAATGCTCCTTCTCGTGAAGCGATCTACAAGCGTGTGATGAGCACGGGGTACGGAGAAAGCTGGAAATATAATTATGAGGAATTTGTAACATTCGACCAGGCTCACCTCCCCACACCGACAGAAGCGACCACACGTGCGACTTATGAAGAAACAACCAGACCGTTCTCTCCTCCAGTATTTACCAACCAAACGATCTCTGTCAAATAACGACAGGATTATTCCTCGAACAAAAAAATATTCGGCACGGAATGGGTTCGCCATTCCGTGCCGTAATTATAACAAGAAGAAACGTGGGTTATCTTTCACTTGACAAATCCTGAAAGCCCTTCTTTCAAAATATCAATCAGAATCGGTTTCGCACCACCCACGAAACACTCTACGGCGATTACCATCAGAATCAGACCCATCAGACGCATCATCACGTTGTTGCCCGTCTCGCCCAGCACATTTACCAAGCGGGTAGAAGCGCGCAGGATAAAGAATGTAAGCAGATAGATGAAGGCAATCATGCCTATCAACACTCCCTTCATGGCAAAGGTATTGGCATCCTGCATCAGCACAATGGCATTGGCAATGGCACCCGGTCCGCAAAGCATGGGGATGCCAAGCGGCGTAATGGAGATGTCATCGGCATAGGTTTTGATTTCCTCGTCCTTCAGCTTCATCGGCGTATAGCGTGCTTGCAGCATGTCGTAACCTATCTTAAAGATGATGACTCCGCCGGCTATACGGAAACCGTTGGTCGAGATACCGAAGAACTTGAAGAGAAACTGGCCCGCGAAAGTAAATACCATGATGGTGATGAATGCCACCAGCGTAGCACGCGAAACAACTGAACGGCGTTCACGCTCCGTCATACCCTGAGTCATGGTCAGAAACACAGGCATGGTGCCGAGCGGATTGGTCAGTGTGAAAAAAGACGTAAAGCAAAGTAATGCAAAAGGAATAAGGGTTTCCATAATACAGAATTTTAAGTATAGTATTGAATACACAAAAATACGACTAAATCTGACATGTGCTACAAGATTCCGAGCAAATCTTTCAAATCGGTTATCCGATAAGTAGGCTTAAAAGGAAGAGGGCTGTTGCCTGAGACGTCGTAGAACACCTGATGCATGCCCACACCGGCAGCTCCAGCCACGTCGTTCTCCCAACTGTCGCCTATCATCAGCGACTCGCCCAACTGAGACTGGGTAGCCGAAAGAGCAAAATGGAAGATGGCAGCACGGGGTTTCAGCACGCCGATATCATCGGACAGGACTACCTTTTTGAAGTAACGGTCGATACCGGCCGAACGCATCTTGCGGCATTGCAACTCCTGAAAACCATTGGACAGGATGTACAGGTTGTAGCGTGGATGCAGGTATTCGAGCACCTCGCGCGCATGCGGCATCAGTCCACTCTTGGTAGGTATCAGGATAAAGAAATCGTCCGTAAAGGCTTTTGCCAACTCGGCATCGCCCGCACCGACAGCTTCGAGCGGATAAAGAAAGCGCTGACGGTTCAGTTCGTCCTTGGTCAGCTGCCCGCGCCCGTATGCAGCCCACAGCTCCAGGTTGTGCTGCTGGTAGAGCGTATAGTAATGTTGAAAGGAATGGAAAAAACGGTCGTAACGATACTTGTCGTACAATTCCTCGAACGTATCGCGAGCATTCTGCGTGAAAGCCCACAGCGTATCATCGAGGTCGAAGAACAGATTCTTATATGCCATGCGTATATGGATTGAAACGGGAAAAGGTTCAGGCAGAAGAGTTCAGGCATAAGAGGGTTAAAGCCTGTACGTTTCAAAAAAACGGGCTGCACACAGTGCAGACGGAACAGTCGAAGTGTTCCGCTGCAATCCGTACAGCCCGTACCCGAAATTAATAGAATAAAATTAGACTTATTTTACCTGAATAACGAGGTACTTGGATACGCTCCAGAAATCTTTCGGATTGGAAATCTTCAGAATCAGCTGGCCTTTGTTGTCCTTGTCGAGCGCATACGAGCCAGCAGGATGCGTAGTCAGAATTTCGGCATCTTTCGAATAAAGCTTGATTTCCTTCGTCGTACGGATGTCTACCTGAGTGAAGTAGTCCTTGTTGACATCGGCATCCTGCATTACCTCACCTTTCTTAAACAGACCTGTGTTGGACAGAATCTTCTGGTCCTTCAGTTCCTTCTTCGTTCCGAAAACAAACCAAGCAGTGTTCAAAGCCTTGTCTTGTTCGGCCACGGTCTTCGCCTTGGCTTCGTTCTCAGTGGTCAGTTCTTCCTTGGCAGCCGTCAGATCGGATACGGCGGCATCCAGTTCCTGTATGCGGATGTTCTTCGAAGCCAGTTCGGCCTGCAATTCTTCGATGCGTTGCGTTTTTACAACCAGCTCCTGAGTCAGCGATTCAACAGCTTTCTTCAACTGAGCCGAGTTGTTCTTACTGTTCTTCAGCATTGCCTGCAATTTAGCAATCTGTTCCTTGTTTTCTTCCATCTGCTTGCGGATGAATTCGATGTCGGAAGCAATCTGTTCCTTAGCACTCAGCGAGCCTTCGGCAACGGCTCCACGCTGCAAGTCCACCCGGTTTTCAGCCGCATTGATCTGACGGAATCCTTCCGAAATTTCGTTGAATGTTCCCATCATCTCGTCCAGCTCGGTATTGCGCTGGCTCAGCTCCATCAAGAGCGAATCGTTTTCGGCCTGCAAACGGTCGTTGTTCCCTCCCGAAAAATTATTGCACGATACCAACGCAGCCGTGCATGCCACTAATACTGCAAACTTTTTCATACGTTTTTCCTTTCCTTACGTTTGAATTAATAAAAGTGTTTATTTATCGTCTATTCCTGCTACTACAATTACTATTTCACCACGGGGTTCGTTAGCCGTGAAGTGTTCTATCAGTTCGCCCAAAGTGCCCCGCACGGTTTCTTCGTGCACTTTCGATATTTCTCTCGACACGGATGCCTGCCGCTCGGTTCCAAAGAACTCGGCAAACTGGGTCAAAGCCTTCAGCAAACGATAGGGCGACTCGTAGAACACCATCGTGCGTGGTTCCTCGGCCAATGCTTTCAAGCGGGTCATCCGTCCTTTCTTCTGTGGCAAAAAACCCTCGAAGCAGAACTTCTCATTGGGTAATCCCGAAGCCACCAGAGCCGGCACGAAAGCCGTCGCCCCAGGCAGACATTGCACCTCGATACCTGCACGCACGCATTCGCGTACCAGCAGGAAGCCCGGATCGGAAATGCCCGGCGTACCTGCATCGGATATCAAAGCTACAGTTTCGCCCCCCCTTATTCTATTAACAACACTTTCCACCGTTTTATGTTCATTGAACTTGTGGTGAGATTGCATGGCGTTCTTAATTTCGAAGTGTTTCAGCAAAATGCCTGAGGTCCGAGTGTCCTCGGCCAGCACCAGATCGGCTTCTTTCAATATGCGAATGGCGCGGAAGGTCATGTCCTCCAGATTTCCTACGGGGGTAGGCACTACATACAGTTTTCCCATATCTTTATAGTCTGCTTTAACTGAAGTATTTCTTAAGAAGTTCGATAAAATCAGCGGTTGCCTCGTTTTCCTCATCGGGCACCACGGTTGAATAGAATATGCGCAACGCTTCGTCCAGCGTAGCTGCATTGCCCAGTTGCTCCACCACTTCATTCATCCGCGCCCCGTCGCCTTTAAACAGTTCGCGCGTGAAACGGAACGCGTCGTTCAGGCTAATGGCGTGGCGCAAGTCGGTAGCGGGTCTGATACGCTCGGCCAGGATGGAAGTAGGCTGTACGGTAGGAACTACTTCTTCGACAGGGACATGTACCTGCTCTTCGGCAGGTGCCGGTTCTGCCGGTTCTTCCTGAAACACCGGAACAACAACCGGAGTCGGCACAGGTTCTTCCAGATCGGCCTCAACCGGAGTTTCATGTGTTACCGGCTCAGCTGCCGGAACAGCTTCTGCCACAGCTACCGTTTCGACCGAAGTAGTTGCAGTCGTCTCGTCAAGCAGGCGCTCCAATTCGCTCAAACGAGCCTGCATCTGACGGATATTCCGTCTGGCTACTTCGCGCAAAGCCGGATTATTTCCTTGCTCAACGGCTTGCATCACACATTTCAATTCCTGAATATCCAGTTCAATGTCTGTCAATAAAGTCTGCATAACCTTTCAATGTCCCTCCATGTTAATGCCACAAATGTAGAAATAAATAATGAAATAATATCTTAAAGCCAACAAAAGTATTACTTTTGTGGCCAACATAACAGTATAAAGACATGGTACTATTCTCGGAAGATCATATACAGGAAACCAAGCGCCGGGGCAGAATCGAAGTCATTTGCGGCTCCATGTTCTCCGGAAAGACAGAAGAACTGATACGCCGCCTCAAGCGCGCCAAGTTTGCCAAACAGCGGGTCGAAATCTACAAGCCCGCCATTGATACACGCTACTCGGAAGAAGACGTAGTGTCGCACGAAGGCCACTCTATCTCCTCGACTCCCATCGACTCGTCGGCCAGCATCCTGCTGTTCACCTCGGAAGTAGACGTGGTAGGTATCGACGAAGCCCAGTTCTTCGACGACGGACTGATTGACGTCTGTAACCAGCTGGCCAACAATGGCATCCGTGTCATCGTGGCAGGACTTGACATGGACTTCCGTGGCCGTCCGTTCGGACCGATGCCGGGACTGTGTGCCATTGCCGACGAAGTTTCGAAAGTTCATGCCATCTGCGTGAAATGCGGACAACTGGCCGCCTTCTCGCACCGTACCGTAAAGAACGACAAACAGGTGTTGCTTGGCGAAACCGAAGAATACGAGCCACTGTGCCGCTCGTGCTACCAGCAAGCCATAGCCGAAGACCGTAAGCACAACGACAATCCCCTGCCCCACTCCTAAAAAACGTCAGAATATGGAACGCAAGAAAATCACTTTCGACAGCTTCATCCGCGGCGTCATCATCGGCGCCATCATCATCGGTATTCTTATGCTGCTCGAACGCCTGAGCGGCGTGCTTCTTCCCTTCTTCATTGCTTGGCTGATAGCCTATCTGATATATCCGCTGGTCACCTTCTTTCAGTATAAGCTTCGGCTTAAGAACAGGGTTGTCTCCATCTTCTGCGCATTGCTCAGTATTGTGCTGGTAGGTGTAGCCGCTTTTTTCCTGCTGGTACCGCCCATGATAGAAGAATTCGGGCGAGTGAAGGATCTGCTGATTGAATACTTTTCGAGCACTACTACAGACGGCAACGTCCCCAAGTCGTTGTCCGACTTCCTGCGCGAAAACATTGATACTCGCTTACTGATACAGATATTCAACGAAAAAGACCTGCTGGCTGCACTAAAAGAAACTTTACCTGGCGTATGGACCATACTTTCCGAGTCTGTCAACCTGCTGTTCAGCGTGTTCACCTTCTTTATTATCCTATTATATATAGTGTTCATCCTGCTCGACTATGAAAGCATTTCTGAAGGATGGCCCTATCTTGTACCCGTAAAATATCGCAAGTTCGTGACCGACTTACTGAACGACGTTAAAAACGGCATGAACCGTTACTTCCGCGGACAGGCCTTCGTTGCCTTGTGCGTAGGCATTCTGTTCAGCATCGGTTTCCTCATCATCGACTTCCCGATGGCCATCGGTCTGGGACTATTCATCGGAGCTTTAAACTTGGTTCCATACCTGCAAATCATCGGTTTTATCCCTACCATCATACTGGCTATCCTGAAAGCAGCCGACACCGGAGGCAATTTCTGGCTTATTCTGGCTGCCGCACTTGCCGTCTTTGTTGTCGTACAGATTATCCAGGACGGCTTCATCGTGCCGCGTGTGATGGGAAAGATCACAGGGCTCAATCCGGCCATCATTCTGCTATCTCTGTCGGTATGGGGTTCGCTGATGGGGATGCTGGGTATGATCATTGCCCTTCCCCTTACTACCCTGATGCTCTCTTATTACCAACGTTTCATCATTAACCGGGAAAAAATTAGTAAGGTGGAAATCACTGATAATCAGGAGCCATGTAAAAAAAGTGATATAGAAGACGAAAAAAAATCATCAAAACCCTTGTAGATTCAAAAAAAGTCCCTACCTTTGCACTCGCAATCAGGAAATGATAGCAAACAGGTTTGATTCGCTAGCTCAGCAGGTAGAGCACAACACTTTTAATGTTGGGGTCTTGGGTTCGAGCCCCAAGCGGATCACCAAAAGAAAAAGCAGTTATCTGAAAAGACAACTGCTTTTTTTATTTTCCCCAGTTAGGAAATAAAATTTCTCTAACTAGGGAAAAAATAAAGGGTCAGCGGATATTACACAACAGGTCCGAGCATAAAGGATTAGCACTTATTAAACTCCTTCACTGCATCAAACATAGCCAATACATTCTGAGGCGGAACATCCGGCAAAATATTGTGTACCGTATTAAATACAAAACCACCTCCTTTTGACATAATCTCCAGACGTTCCAATACCTGTTTCCGAACCTCCTCTGGAGTACCATTGTTCAACGTACCGACTGTTTCGACTCCTCCGCCCCAGAAAGTGCAATCCTTTCCGAACTCCCGTTTCAGGAATTCAGGCTCCATGTTCAAAGAATTAGTTTGTACAGGGTTGAAAATCTCGATTCCGGCATCTATCAGATCCGGCATCAAACTGGATATAGAACCACAAGAATGAATAAAAGTATGCATGTTACTATGCGACTTGACATAATCGCACAACTGCTTATGCCGCGGCTTAAACAGAGTTTTGTAAGTATCCACATCCATAAACGGGCCAGTCGTCATACCCAAATCGTCGCCAAAGCGAATGATATCTACAATGTCACCCACCGAAGCACACACTTTCTCCAATGTAGCCAAATGACGCTCCAACAACTGGTCCAGCATTCGAGCAACTTCATCCGGATCGCAAAGTAAATCCATCAAGAAATTATCCATACGCCACAAGAATGTACCCCATTCAAAGAGATTACACCCACAGACAATCATTAAGGCCTTATCCGTCGTTTCGCGCAAATGAAGAGTGCGTTTGCGCAACTCATTCCAAAAGTCGGGATCGGAGGCATGATCCCAAGGACTGTGTACATAACGCGACCACAAAACCTTCCCCATCTCATTGTCCAACGTAGAATAATCAGTAGGGAAACCGTCTACATAAGGGAAATAAGTCTGATCGAAAAAAGTCGCTCCTTTGGGCATCCGAGCCAATACACGCACACCATCGTCATCGTAACACGAATAAGAGCCATCTGTTTGCTTCACCGGATGAAAACTTTGAGGATAAAAAGCCTTGTCGCCATTGGCCAATACCGTTTCGTGCCAATCCTCGGGACGAGTATTGAAGGCCCGACCAACGTCTATAACATCCACACCGAACTGATCGAGTACAGCCATGTCGGGTTGAGCCAGCTGCTGTACCACATCATAAATCCATACCGGCAAATCATCCCGCCCTATCGCTTTAAGTAAATTAGAGTAAGCGATGGCCGATATACCCGAACTAGGAGTCGCCCCCATATCCACAGGAACCCTATCGGGCTCTTTATGGGCTATTGCTGCTAAAACACGTTCCCTTGAAGTCATATTCTTATTCTACTTTTTAAATATAATTGTAAATTCTGTCACATCAATACATATATTCATTTCCACATATATAAATTATATCAGCTTCACACTCGGCGTAAACCAAAAGCTAAGGCTTGAATATACCTATTATAAATCACCGTTTTCCAGCGGCTTTTGCACTATCCGGCCAGTCCATCTGCTTCGGAAGTCCCTTTCCTAGTTTCACCCCATAGAAATTACCTGCGCCACTCTTTGAATATGGATAATCAGCCTGAGGCTTGACAGATTGATCTCCCGACAAAGTAACAGTCTTTCCTTGAGGCAGGCTGATAGTGTAGTATCCATCCCCTTCTGGCGAAATACGTACCTGATAACCTTCTATTACATACACTTGTTTCCAATCAGGAAGATAGATCCTACACTCCTGACCAGCATCACTGTGAATACGAACCCACTCTGTTTGTCCTTTTTTGCGCAAAGCAGATACAACAAATCCACCTTCCGCTCTAAGATCATGGAAGGAGCAGTCCTGCCATTCAGCAGGTATGGCAGGGAAAACT
>NZ_FR882951.1:17086-19002 GCF_000435115.1 Bacteroides sp. CAG:633
GGTATGGCAGGGAAAACTCTTAAAGTTCCTCCCCATCCCTGAAGAAGCATTTCTGTAATAGCCGTGGCTGCACTAAGCGGAGTTTCTATCACAGGGTTCTTACCTCCACTTTCTACATACATTGTGTTAGGCAGAAGAAGGCTGATTCCTATAGGCTTATTCAAATAATGATATAACTGCGCATATGCTTTCTCACCATTCCCCTGATATGCATAAAGCGAAGCCGCTCCCGTATAAGAATAACCAGCCAGTCCTTTCCCATCACCAATAGTCATCCAATGGTCGATAGATTTCTCCAATAGAGCGTTAATTTCGGGACGTGTCGTGTCCTGCAGTCTTAACGGATAGAACGAAAGCAGATGCGAGTAATGTCTGTGTGACTTTGCCAAAGGCTTATCACTGGCTATCATATATCCATTTTCATCCACCGGACAGGGATGAAGTTTTTCCAAAATATTCTTCCATTCGACATATTCTTGCGTTTTCTCTCCTGTACGGTCGCTCAGCTCTATCATTGTCTGCAACAGCCATCGGAGCGCCGCCAAATTATAGTTACTGTTATTATACGTTTTAAATCCCTCATATTCAGGAGACTCTGTATCCAGCAAATGAATAATCCCATTCTGCTCCTTCAAATGAGGTACATAAAGCTTGAACAATTCACTCGCCTTAGGCATAAAACCATCTTTAATCTTCTTCCAATCTTCTCCTGCATAGCGCATGTAGGAATAATAAGTGTGAAGTGCCCAGGCAAAATCTCCACATCGTGCAGGACCATAAGCAGTCATAATATCAACAAACAACTCATCCAATAACTTCTGATAGTTGACACCTTGCTGCAACCGATTGGTAGCGTGGGTTGCCATATAAGTTAGCTGAACATTCAGATTCCACCAGATTCCCGGCCATTGGCTGGTTTTATAGAAAGTTCCGAATGTATCCATAACCGGTCCTTCCGGATGAGAACATGTAGCCAACTTATACAACTGAATATGATAAAAGTTTTCCATTCGTTTATCTGGGATGTTTATCATTCCAGTCCGATAATAAGCATGCCACCAGATTTGCATATCCTTCATCAACTTCTCCTTTCCTTTCTTAATAGCCTTTTTCACCTCACGTTTGGCTTGGGGAAGCGAACGGTCGGACAGCGGAACCTGATTCATCGTCGAAAGGAACAAAGTCGATCCGCCACTGGTAGAAACTTCCTTCCAATAAGTTGCATAATCGCCACCAGCGAGCAACGGATGCACACTCCAGCCCTCGTGTCTGCCAGCAGTCTGTTGTGGCGCCGGGTTGTCTTCATAACCCATCTCTTTTTTAAGATGGGGAAAAACCTGTATACGAGGCGAACTGGGACTGCCAGGATGAAGCTTCCAGACATACGGAACAGAGGTCTTGATATCTACAACATTCACCTCCATATCATAGGGAGTGAAAGCTGTCAATGAGATATCACCTTGTTCGGTATGCAAAACACCTGTCAGAGTTGCATCATAGATATCCAATCGCATCGTACCCGAAAGTATTTTCGCTTCAGGATATAACTTCATCTTGCCGACATCCATTCGGCAATAATCTGTCATGACAGAAGCCCCCTTAATCCCCAAAGAACTTTTACGGTCAGGAGCCAACCGATGATCCGTAACATCCGGACGCCCCAACCAAAGAGTCAGCGAATTGTCTACAGAATCGACGTATACCATCATACCGATCCTACCATTACCCAGGAAAGCACCTTCGTTCCATTGCATAGGCAATTGCTCCCATTGCAATGCCTGAGTTTCCATATAACTTCCAATGTTATCAGTAGTCTGACTACATAGACCACCAAAAACAAGCGTAAAAACAAAAAGCAGAATTATTTTTTTCATAGCAGACATTTTATAAGAGGAAATAGCAATAGTTATTCCTCA
>NZ_FR882952.1:0-15763 GCF_000435115.1 Bacteroides sp. CAG:633
GGCAGGAGGGGAAACCGTAGCGACCGCCCCGGTAACCGTTCACAATCTGCACCAGGTCCGAAATGGGGTTCTCCAGATTGGCCGGGCGAAGACGGCATGCCAACGGACGAATCAGGGTGGCGCATACCTGGTCGGCAAAGGTGATAGTCAACGCTACCGTGACGATGCAACCCAGCGCCATCTTCCATCCCAGGTTACGGAATATCACATACAATATGGCGGCATACATGGGAATCCACACCAACTTGCCGCTGAAGGCATACATAAAGTAATCGGCCCACTCCGCACGCCATCCGTTGATGGCCAGCAGCAAATCGGTGTCCGCATCGGACAGGACCGACAAAAAGTCAATTAACATCATCTCTCGGGTTCTGTTGTTTAGGGTTATCGGTTCAGTGATTTATCGGGTTGCCAGGTCGTCGTACAACTTCTGCAGATAGGCCTCGCCTGCACGCAGATTGGCGCCTTTGTGCTCTCCTTCGTCAAGAACGACCTTGCCCGACTGGTTGTCGAATATCAAATGGTTGTCGGCTGTAGCCACACCGAAGGCATCGGGCACGGTGAAGAAGGCGAAATGAGGTGACGCCGGGTTCATCAGGTCCTTGCTGAACACAAATTCGCCGTGCGGCAAGCCCAGTTGTGCCAGCAGCGTTGCAGCAATGTCCTGCTGCGAACCGTAGACATCGATGCGGCGCGGCTTCTCGATGGCACCGCCCACCATCAGCAACGGTATCTGGTAACGTTCTATCATGAAGTTGTTCACAGGTTCGGGCGTAGCTCCCAGGTGATCGGGGACAAGCAGTACGACGGTGTTTTTCCACTGGGGCAACTCACGGTATTGCCTTATGAAGTCGCCCACGCAACTGTCGGTGTAGGCAAACGAGTTCATGGCGTCGTTCTCCAGACGGCGGTAGGGCACTTCGAAGGGCTCGTGACTGCTAGAGGTCTGAATGACGCGGTAGGCAGGCTGCTTCTGTCCGTCGGGGGCAGGAAGGGTGGCTGCCTCTTCCTTCAGGTCGTCCAGCAGGCGGCGGAACACCAGATGGTCGTGCACGCCCCACTTGCTCAGACGGTCGGCAACGGGGAAGTCCCTGTCGGCTACAATGTCTTCGAAGCCCGACGACATCAGATACGAACGCATGTTGGTGAAGTCGGCATCGCCACCATAGTAGTACTTGGCACTGTAGCCTGCTTTCTTCAGACTGCCGGCTATGGCAGGCAGGTTCTGCGTCTTACGCGGATATTTCATGATGCTTGTCGTGGGCTGTGCCGGATAGCCACTCAGTATCGATACAAGTCCGCGGTCGGTACGAAAGCTGTTGGCATAGAAGTTGGTGAACAGCACACCTTCGCGGGTCAGACTGTCCATCTGCACCGCAATGTCGGGTGCGCCGCCCAGTGTAGTCATCAGCCGTGAAGAGAAACCTTCCAGAATCACGATGCACACGTCGGGCCGCTGTGTATTGAACAGGGTGCGGTCGGCCATTGTCAGCGAATCGGTGGCCAGGGCACGCAGCGAATCGGCAGGTTGTGCGGCTCCTTCGACAGCCGGGTCAATCAGGGTGGCAAACAGCCGGTCGGCCTCGTCCGGCTCCATAAAGCGATACTGACTGGCAAAGTCTTTCTGTTTGGACAACGACTCCATCAGGCTGAAGGCCGGGTTGGTAGCAGCATGGTTCAGCAGGATATTGGTACTGAAATAAACCTTACCAGTGTTCATCGTCGACACCGTAAAGCCTCCACGGATAGGGATAAACAGCAATCCCGTCAGCAGAAGCAGCAGGAACGACATGCCCAGACGATGGTAAGGCAGCTTCATCTGACGGTACTTCTTCCCTATCAGCAACACACGGAAAAGCCAGTATAGCAACATGGCATACACCGCCATGACGAGTAATCCGCCCAGCACAAACCACACACTGACACTGGCCATCGCCTCCTTAGGCGAGGAAAAGAAGTAAAACAGCGGAGTAGCATCAAGACGGAAACCCCAGTAGCCGTACAAAGCAAGGTCGACCACGAAAATAACGGAAAGCAATATGGATATGAACAGGAAATACCCCTTCCAGATGCGGTGCAAAGCTCCCGACAGTGTCCATACGGTCACAATGGCCAGCAGCCCGGGAATCAGCGTCAAGTATCCTGCCAGCGACAGGTCGAGCGGAAGGCCGTGCCACATCACCTGCAGCCAGTCCTTCCACGAGGCATCGGCATACAGCGAATGATAGCAGAGCATGAACAACGGCTTCTGCACAACGAAGATACAGACGAACAGAAGATATGTCTTGAGGAATGCAATGAGTCTTTCTTTCATGGTGTCTTTTCTAGCTACTTTTTATCTAAGAATCTGATATTCCGGACAAAAATAGGCTTTTTATTTCTATTTCCGGTCATGATGCTGAAAGAAAAACGAAAAATGCCCTGCATCTGGAGCAATACAGACCAGCATACAGGGACATCAGGGAGGGTCGGCATCCGCCTTAATGGCGTTCCAGATGCAGACGATGGGTTATCGTGGCAGGTAGCTCGTTTTCGTAGTGAGTAACCATGATCAGCGTCTTGTCGCGTCGCTGGCAAAAGGCTTCGATCACCTTCTTCACCCGCCGGCGGTTGTAGGTATCCAGCCCATGCAACGGCTCGTCAAGAATCAGCAGTTCCGGGTCCTTCACAAAAGCCCGTGCCAGCAAGGCCAGCCGTTGTTCGCCGCTGGACAACTGCAGGAACGGACGGTCCTTCAGGGCGGCAATGCCAAATATGTCCATCCACCACTCGCATACCGACATCTGTTCCTCCTTGGGGCGCTTGTACAGTCCGATGCTGTCGTGCAGACCCGAAGCCACAATCTCGATGGCAGGCAGGTTCTTCAGATAAGCGCGGTGCATCTCGGGGCTGACGTAGCCGATGTGTTTCTTTATCTCCCAGATGCTCTCGCCCGAACCGCGCTTACGTCCGAACAGGCTGATATCGCAGGCATACGACTGGGGATTATCGGCGCACACCAGACTGAGCAGGGTCGACTTTCCCGCACCATTCTCGCCACTCAGTGCCCACTTCTGGCCGCGCATAACGGTCCAGTCAAGGTCCTTCAGGATGGTACGGTCGCCATAACGGATGCTTACCTTGTTCAGCCGGACCACCTCGGCGGAATCGTAGTTGGCATGTTCGTAGGGATAGTTCAGGATGCGTTGTTGCAGTTCGTCGAACGACTGGGCTGTGTCCTGCTCGCGGAAGGCCTTCAGATACTCCGCGCGCGTCATCTTGGGACCAACCGTCCGGTTGCTGACGGGCACTACATGGGTGATAAACGAGGGGATGTCGTCGAGCATCGAGAGTACCAGCACAATCTGCAACGAAGCAAGCCGCGTCAGTTCGTCCAACAGTTGGAACAGCAGATCGCGTGTCGCCGCATCGAGGCCGATGAAAGGATTGTCCATAATAAGGATGCGGGGCGAAGTCAGCAGCGTCTTGGTCAGCTGGAACTTGCGCAACTCTCCGCTGGAAAGCAGGATGATTTTCTTTTCCAGCATCGGTTCGATGCGGAACAGGTCGAACAGCTGTTGCTTCAGGGCATCGTCCTTGATCGTCCCCAACAGGTCGCGCACCACGGGGGCATCGTCCTGATCGTGTGCATTCCAACGTTGCTGGTAGTAATAATTGGCATCGGCCGACCCGTACGTGTCGCGAAAAGCTATGTATTTGATGTTATCATAAACCGCTTTCGAAGCCGAAGGAGAAAAGTCGTAAGACAATTCACCTTCGTACAAAGGATATTTGCCTGTCAGCATATCGACCAGCAGACTCTTGCCGGCTCCGTTGGGACCGACGATGGCGATGTGCTCCCCGTCCATAAAGTCGAGTGAGACGGGACGAGCCAAACGCACAAGCGGGTTGCGTACTACGCCCCCCGCTAAATGTATTGTATAATGTGGCATGCTATAGAAATAAGTTACTGATATATGATCATGGCCGACTGCGGCGCTACCTTCAACGAGGGGCCATAGATTGTTGCCAGTCCTTTCTCGTTGACCAGTCCGTTCTGGCAGACCACCGTATACTTGCCTTCGGGTACCGACAGCGAGGCAACCTCACGACGGGCATTCAACACTACGATGATGTCTTTCCATGTATCGCCTCCAGCATGATCCTTCAAGCGGTAAGCCACGAGGTTCGTACCTTCGACAGGCAGGAACTCCAGATGCTTTCTTACCAGTTCGGCATCGCCCAGACGGAAGGCCGGATGATTGCGACGCAACTGTATCAGCCCCTTGTAGTAGGCAAATGCGTCGGCATTGAGCGTCTTGCGATCCCAGTCGATGGCGTTGATGGAGTCCGGACTCTGATAGCTGTTGTGCACGCCTTTCTTGTCGCGCATCACTTCTTCACCGGCATAGATGAAGGGAACACCTTGCGAAGTAAACACGGCCGTCTGTGCCAGCTTGTCCAAGCGTACCAGCTCCTCAGGCGTGATGCCCGGAACACTTGCCTTCAGGCGGTCTACCAGACACATATCGTCGTGACACGACACGTAGCTGATCATCTGCGTAGGCTGTCCGGCCCAGGGAGCCTTGCTGTAATTCACCGAATCGTTGTTAATCTGCGGATGCTTGACGGCACCTGCAATGCCGAACTTGATGCTTTCTTCTCCACCCGGCAGTCCGGCCAGAAATGCGCCTTGCTCGTTGTTGTTGAAAGGTCCTCGGAGAGCATCGCGCATCTCGTCGGAGAAAGCGGCGATGCCAGGCATCTTGTAAGTATTAGCCTTCATGGCCAGCGAATCTTCGGGCATCTGCGGTGCCGAAGCAGCCCAGCCTTCACCATATATAAATATGGTAGGATCGACAGCCGAAGCGGCCTTACGTATTTCGTTCATCGTTTCGATGTCGTGGATGCCCATCAGATCGAAACGGAAACCGTCGATGTGATATTCGTTGATCCAGTAGAGCACTGACTCGATCATGTACTTGCGCATCATGGGGCGGTTGCTTGCCGTCTCGTTGCCACAAGCCGAACCGTCGGCCAATGTACCATCAGTTTTCTGACGATAGAAGTAACCGGGCACGGTACGTTCGAAATTGCTTTCAGCCGTGTTGAACGTATGGTTATAAACGACATCGAGCACTACGCGGATGCCTGCCTTGTGCAAAGCCTGCACCATCTGCTTGAACTCACGGATACGGACTTCCGGACGATAGGGATCGGTGGAATAAGAGCCTTCGGGCACATTGTAGTTCAATGGGTCGTAGCCCCAGTTGTATTTGTTTTCATCCAGACGGGTCTCATCGACCGAAGCATAGTCGTACGAAGGCAGGATATGCACGTGCGTCACACCCAGCTCCTTCAGGTGGTCGATGCCGGTAGCCATTCCGCCGGGGTTCTTCGTACCGGTCTCGGTCATGGCCAGGAACTTGCCCTTATGCTCGATGCCCGATGAAGGATGTACGGAGAAGTCGCGGTGATGCACTTCATAAATGATAATGTCAGCAGGACTTGCCAGCGGCGGACGCTTGTCCTCGGCCCATCCTTCGGGATCGGTCTCGCGCAAGTCGATGATGGCAGCACGCTTGCCGTTCACTCCTACTGCCTTGGCGTTGATACCGGGAGTATCGCCTTGCCACTTTCCGTCTATCTTCACGTTGAAGGTGTAGAATTTCCCTTTCAGATCTTTTTCTACTTTTGTCTTCCAGGTACCTTCCTCGGCCCGTTCCATGCTGACGGTCTCGTAGGCATGTCCACCTTCGCCAGCCTCGTAAAGCATCAGGCGCACTTCGTCGGCTGTAGGTGCCCACAGCGTAAACCGGGTTGCCTCGGGTGCATACTCCATCTCGGTCAGACTACCGGAGCGAACCGGATAAAGTTCAAAAGAAGTGTATTCGTTTTTGGCCGGAGCACAACTGACAACTGTGGCCGCCGCTACTCCAATGATTACCAAATCGTTCAGCTTCACCATACTGTTATTATTTTATTGTTTCAATAATTTCGTTCATTTGTTCCTGTCTATCCTTTTACCTTGTCGGGATTCTTGGCGATGAAGTCTTTCCATCCACGGTAGCTTTTCTCCACCGCCGGACGCCCCATCTGCAGGTAGTGGCAATAGGCGGCTGCCAGAGCATCGGTAGCATCCATAAAGGTAGGCATGTCGGCCTTGCTGAAGTGCAACATGCGCTGCAACATATCGGCCACCTGCTCTTTCGAAGCCTGCCCGTTGCCCGTGATAGCCATCTTTATCTTCAGCGGGGCATATTCCGTAATCGGGATATCGCGACTCAATGCTGCCGCCATGGCTACTCCCTGTGCCCGTCCCAGTTTCAGCATGGACTGCACGTTCTTACCGAAAAAAGGTGCTTCGATGGCCACTTCGTCGGGCAGATAGCTCTCGATGATGCTCAATACCCGTTCATGGATATGCCGCAATTTCAGGTAGTGGTCGCCAAACTTACGCAGGTCGATGATGCCCATCGCTATCATCTCGGGCTTGACACCCGTCACCCGCAAAACGCCATATCCCATGATGGTAGTTCCCGGGTCGATGCCCAGAATGATTTTTTCCTTTACCGGCTGTATCACACGATTACCTCCATCAGTGTAGGGAAGCCCACTACTTTGTCTTTGAACAGCTTCATCATCTCCTCATTCAGTTTCACGCCCTGTTCGGTGTGCCAGCGGTGCAGACTGGCAGAATCTTCTACCTCGAACTGCACAGAATAGCAGTTGCCTTCTTCGCGATGGCTCAAGATGCGAGTAATACGCGGTGAGCGCAATATCCCTGTTTTCTCCACTTCGGGCAAGTAGTATTCCTGCATCCAAATCAGGAAATATTTCTCCTGCCCGTCTTCCACATGATAGGTTGTATTATAGACCAGCATAACTTTTTTCTTATTTTTCTCCGCAAACATAGCAATTATTTCAGAATTATGCATTATATTTGCGCCGTCAAAACAAGAAAACGTTCCGCAAACGTTTCAATGACGCTTAAATTGGGGTATTAGCTCATCTGGCTAGAGCGCGACACTGGCAGTGTCGAGGTGAGCGGTTCGAGTCCGCTATGCTCCACGAAAGAGGATGTACTGAAAGATACACCCTCTTTTCTTTTTTATCTTCTTTCTGAGCTTTCCCACATTGCCGGCTACTTTCAAAATGACACTTTGCATTTCTTAATCCACGAGAATCGGATATTTCCGCCCGATAGACAAGGCGAACGAAATTTCGCAAGAACAAAGCATTCATTCTGCTGATCCATAGCACAATAGCAAAATATTTACAGATGAAATAAAAATAAAAAGCTCCTGAGACATCGCTAAAACTAAGTTATCGGGCAGAAAAAGCCTTGTGTTCGGGAAGGACAAATCATGTGGCCGAGCATCGCAAGCACTGTTCGCGTTCCGTACAAGCATTTCTCGCACTCCGCACAAGCATTGTTAAAGCTCTCCACAAGCGTTGATAAGCATAAAAAGAAAGGGAAAATGAATTTCAAATGTATCTTTATGCGATTCTATAAACATTTTCAATCTATTTCTCACTTTTCAGCCTACTTTAAGAAAAACGCCGTGTCAGCCAGTATCTACAAAAAAGATATTTTCTGAAAGCAAACTGCAGCATTAACCGACAGAAGGGCAAAATACATCCAAACGTATTTTATTTCCATCAGCCACAGGAACTGCGCAGGTGCAGACAACAAAAAGATTCCCTACATGCCTACCGAACTTCTGCCACTTGCACAAAATTAACGGCCCCAAGACAAGCTATATCGTAATAAAATTGTATCTTTGCATCGTTTTTTACTTTAGGAATAACATAAGATAATAACTATGATAGCTAAAATCGAACAGCTTCTGCAAGAAGTAGAAGCAATGAAAGCCGCCAATACTGAGGAACTCGAAGCGCTCCGCATCAAATACCTCAGTAAAAAGGGAGCCATCAACGAACTGATGGCAGACTTCCGCAACGTACCCGCCGAACAGAAGAAAGAGGTAGGTATGAAACTGAACGAACTGAAAAACAAAGCCCAAGAAAAAATCGCTGCGCTGAAAGAACAATTCGAAAGCCAGAATACGGGTTGCGACAACCTCGACCTGACACGCTCGGCCTACCCCATCAAGCTGGGTACACGCCATCCGCTTTCCATTGTAAAAAACGAAATCATTGATATCTTCGCACGCATGGGATTCAACATCGCCGACGGTCCCGAGGTAGAAGACGACTGGCACGTATTCTCGTCCATGAACTTTGCCGAAGACCATCCGGCACGCGATATGCAGGATACATTCTTCATCGAAAACAACGAGGGAAATGTTACGCACAATGTCATCCTGCGCACGCACACGTCGAGCGTACAAAGCCGCGTGATGGAAACGACACAACCGCCCATCCGCGTCATCTGTCCGGGACGTGTATACCGCAACGAAGCCATCAGCTACCGTGCACACGCTTTCTTCCATCAGGTAGAAGCCCTGTACGTAGACAAGAACGTATCGTTCACCGACCTGAAGCAGGTGTTGCTGCTCTTCGCTCAGGAAATGTTCGGTAGCGACACCAAGATTCGTCTGCGTCCGTCCTACTTCCCCTTCACCGAACCGAGTGCCGAAATGGACATCAGTTGCAACATTTGTGGCGGAAAAGGCTGTCCGTTCTGCAAGAACACGGGCTGGGTAGAGATTCTGGGATGCGGAATGGTAGACCCCAACGTACTGGAACTGAACGGAATTGACAGCAAGGTATACAGCGGCTATGCCCTCGGTATGGGTATCGAACGTATCGCCAACCTGAAGTACCGCGTCAACGATTTGCGCCTCTTCTCGGAAAACGATGTCCGTTTCCTGAAAGAGTTTGAGGCGGCACAATAACCGAGAAATCTCGTTCAACACATTCTTTTTCATTTTTCATTAGGCACTAATTACACGAAAAACACCGTGTTGCCTCCCCTTCCGACATGGCAACCGTGAGATTCGTATAATTCGTGCCTAAAACATTTTTTTCACACACATGAAGGACAGGCTCGTTACCCCCAGTTATTGCTTTATCCTTGCGGCCAACTTTCTGTTGTTTTTCGGCTTCTGGCTGCTGATGCCGGTACTTCCCTTCTACCTGGCGGAAGTATTTCAGGCCAACAAAGCCACCATTGGTGTTGTCTTGTCGTGCTACACCATCGCGGCCTTGTGCATTCGTCCTTTCTCCGGCTATCTGCTCGATACTTTTGCCCGCAAGCCATTGTATCTACTGGCCTATTTCATCTTTACTGCCATGTTTGCAGGTTATCTGGTAGCAGGTACACTTACCCTGTTCATCCTCTTCCGCATTATCCACGGCGTATCGTTCGGCATGGTTACCGTAGGCGGCAATACCATCGTCATCGACATTATGCCCTCCTCGCGCCGCGGTGAAGGTCTGGGTTACTACGGACTGGCCAACAACATCGCCATGTCTATCGGCCCCATGACAGGACTGTTCCTACACGATGCCAGTGTCTCTTACCCCATCATATTCTGCTGCTCGTTAGGCTCCTGCCTGACCGGTATGCTGTGTGCTTCGGCCGTAAAGACTCCCTACAAGCCCCCCGTCAAGCGCGAACCCATCTCGCTTGACCGCTTTATTCTGCTGAAAGGTCTTCCGGCAGGCATCAGCCTGTTGCTGTTGTCCATCCCCTACGGTATGACTACCAACTACGTAGCCATGTACGCCAAACAGATCGATATCCAGGCATCTACCGGATTCTTCTTCACCTTCATGGCCGTTGGTATGGCCGTGTCGCGTCTCTTCTCGGGCAAGCTGGTAGACAGAGGAAAAATAACACAAGTCATTGCCGCAGGACTGTATGTCGTCATTGTCAGCTTCTTCCTGTTGGCGGCGTGTGTCTACATCATCCGCTGGAATAGTGATGCATGCACTGTCCTCTTCTTTCTGATAGCCTTGATGCTGGGCATCGGCTTCGGCATCATGTTTCCTGCCTACAATACGCTTTTCGTCAATCTGGCTCCCAACAGCCAACGCGGAACAGCCACTTCCACCTATCTGACTTCGTGGGATGTAGGCATCGGCATCGGAATGCTGGCAGGAGGCTACATTGCCGAAATCAGTACCTTCGACAAGGCTTATCTGTTCGGCGCATGCCTCACCATCGTGTCGACTCTTTATTTCCACCTGAAAGTGTCTCCGCACTATCACAAGAACAAATTAAGATAAGCAGACAGCAACAGAGATTTCACTCCAAAGCCATCCCATATATATGAGAAAAAAAGAACGTTACGAAAAGATATTAGCCTGGTTTCGCGAGAACCGCCCAATAGCCGAAACCGAACTGCACTACAGCAATCCTTTCGAACTGCTGATAGCCGTCATACTTTCGGCACAGTGCACCGACAAGCGTGTCAACCTGATAACGCCTCCGCTGTTTCGCGACTTCCCGACCCCCGAAGCATTGGCTGCAACAACGCCCGAAGTTGTCTTCGACTACATACGCAGTGTGTCCTATCCCAACAACAAAGCCAAGCATCTGGTAGGTATGGCCCAGATGCTGGTCAAGGACTTCAACAGTCAGGTTCCCGACACACTGAACGAACTCATCAAACTGCCCGGAGTGGGCCGTAAAACAGCCAACGTCATCCAATCGGTCGTATTCAACAAAGCTGCCATGGCTGTCGACACCCACGTGTTCCGTGTCAGCCACCGGCTCGGTCTGGTTCCCGACCGTTGCACCACCCCTTTCAGTGTCGAGAAGGAACTGACTCAGAACATTCCTGCCGAAGACATCCCCATTGCCCACCACTGGCTCATCCTGCACGGACGTTACATCTGCCAGGCGCGTACTCCCCGGTGCGAGGAATGCGGGCTGCAACTGCTGTGCAAATATTATTGCTCAAAGTATAAAGTAAGCAAAGAGAGCGAAAACAGAGACAAATAAAATAACATTTATTCGTACAAAAGAAAAAAAATAAATGCTAACTTTGCGGCAAAAAGAAAAGAGAGACCAAATACAGGCCTGCCAAAGTGCAGCCAGTAACGCATCTCTGCCGGAAAAAAGAAAGTAACACTTTTAAATAAATATAGAGATTATGACAATTGATCAATTTAACTTTGCCGGAAAAAAGGCATTCGTTCGCGTGGACTTCAATGTACCCCTGGACGAAAACTTCAACATCACAGATGACACTCGTATGCGTGCCGCTCTTCCTACGCTGAAGAAAATTTTGGCCGACGGTGGTAGTATTATTATCGGTTCTCACCTGGGACGTCCGAAAGGCGTAGCCGATAAGTTCTCTTTGAAGCACATCCTGAAACACTTGTCTGAACTGTTGGGTGTTGAAGTACAATTTGCTAACGACTGTATGGGTGAAGAAGCTGCCGTTAAGGCTGCCGCTCTGCAACCGGGTGAAGTACTGTTGCTCGAAAACCTCCGTTTCTATGCCGAAGAAGAAGGCAAACCGCGTGGTTTGGCCGAAGATGCTTCTGACGAAGAAAAGGCTGCTGCCAAGAAAGCTGTAAAAGAGAGCCAGAAAGAATTCACAAAGAAACTGGCTTCTTATGCCAACTGCTACGTAAACGACGCATTCGGTACAGCTCACCGTGCACACGCTTCTACGGCACTGATTGCTAAATATTTCGATAAAGACAATAAGATGTTCGGTTACCTGATGGAAAAAGAAGTGAAGGCCGTTGATAAAGTATTGAACGACATTCACCGTCCGTTTACAGCCATCATGGGTGGTTCGAAAGTTTCTTCTAAGATCGAAATCATCGAAAACCTGCTGAACAAGGTTGATAACCTGATCATCACCGGCGGTATGACATATACCTTCACCAAAGCTATGGGTGGTAAGATCGGTGTATCTATCTGCGAAGATGACAAGCTGGAACTGGCATTGGATCTGATGAAGAAAGCCAAAGAAAAAGGCGTTAATCTGGTATTGGCTACAGATGCCAAGATTGCTGACTCTTTCTCGAACGATGCTAACACCAAGTTCTGCAAAGTAAACGAAATTCCTGACGGATGGGAAGGTCTGGATATAGGTCCTGAGAGTGAAAAAGCATTCGCTGAAGTAATCAAAGGTTCCAAGACTATCTTGTGGAACGGTCCTACAGGTGTATTCGAATTCGAAAACTTCACTCACGGTTCACGTTCTGTAGGTGAAGCTATCGTAGAAGCAACCAAGAACGGCGCATTCTCACTGGTAGGTGGCGGCGACTCTGTAGCTTGTGTTAACAAGTTCGGTCTGGCTCAAGGCGTATCTTACGTTTCTACTGGTGGTGGTGCATTGCTCGAAGCTATCGAAGGCAAAGTTCTTCCGGGTATTGCTGCTATCAACGAATAAAAGTCAATCTATTCATACCCCAAGGCAGCTCTTTGAAAAAAGAGTTGCCTTTTTTAATTTATATCTTTACGTATGAAACACATCCTGCTTTCCTGCCTCCTTCTGTTATGCGGAGGATACACACTCAAAGCACAGGAAAATACAAAAACAGCAAACGAAGTAATAAACACTCTGAAAGAACGCATTACCCTGCAGGGATATGCGCAAGTCGGTTACACCTACGACGACCAAAACGGAGGGAGCAACACGTTCGACATCAAACGCGTCATCTTCATGGCAAGCGGCCAGATAACCGACAAATGGTTATGCTACTTCATGTACAGTTTTGCCAATACAGGAAAAATACTCGAAGCTTACACTGAATACAAGTTTCTGCCCGAAATCAAAGTCCGGCTCGGACAGTTTAAAACCATGTATACTTTCGAGAATCCTATCTCCCCCTGCTATGTAGAGTTGATCAACTGCTATGCACAGTCTGTCAACTACCTGGCCGGTATCGACGGCAGCGATCCTCTGTATGGTTCAAACAGCGGTCGCGACCTGGGACTGATGGTATACGGTGACCTCTTCGACAAGCTGATAAGTTACAACCTGGCTGTAATGAACGGACAAGGCATCAACAAAAAAGACCTGAACAACCAGAAAGATATCGTAGGCCGCCTCATCTTCCATCCGCTGAAATGGCTGTCGGCAGGAGGTTCGTTTATAAAAGGAAAGGGACACGCCGTTGCCGCCTCTGCCTACAATCCCGAAATAGGTATAGGCGAAAACTATACACGCAACCGCTGGTCGGCAGGTGCCACGATTACCACCACTCCGGTTGACATCCGTACCGAATATCTGGCAGGAAAAGACGGAAACGTCAAAAGCGAAGGATATTATTGCACAGCATCGGTTCACGTATTGCCCAAACTGGACGTCATCGCTTCGTATGACTACCTCAACAAAAACAAGACTGCGGCAGACAAACAAACCAACTACGTGGCAGGGCTGCAATACTGGTTCTACCCCAAATGCCGTGTACAGGCACAATATACGTACTGCGACCGTCACAAGGGAGAAAGTTCCAACCTGATACAAGCCCAGATACAAGTCAGATTCTAAGCAAGTGTTTTTTGGCATCCTTTTTGTATATTTGCAACATATATAATCATACAAGAAAATATTCCCTATATATGAACGAGAAAAACATACAAGAGCAATACAATCATATCGTCCTTCTGCTGAAACAGAAACGCCTGAAAGAAGCCCAGTCGCAACTGCAGGCTTTCCTGTGGAATGCCAACAACTGGGAACTTCAGAACCGGCTGGAACAGGTACAAACCTCCTACCAGTACATGCTGCAATACATGAAACAGGGTACCGAGGACCCCGAAAGGCACAAACTGTACACACGCCTGCTGGCCGAAACCTGGGAAATTGCCGACCAGACACAGCTCAGTCTGCTGGAAAACGTTTCATCGCGCTATTACATCTGGCTGCGTAAAGGATGCAAATATCCCGTACCGGTACAAAGTCCGGGCGAGATACTGAAGGAACTGGAAGCCTACACCGACGACATGGCTGTCAGCCTGCTGAATCCCAGCGACATGAAGACCATCAACAAGGTTATCGAACGTCACGAAACGGCCCAGCAAGACATTGCATTGTCTACATGGGGAAACAGTGCCTGGACTACTACAGAGGCAACAGAAGCCCAACTCTATCTGAAATCGGAACTGATCTCATCTATCGACTTGTGCCTGTTTACCAGTATGGTTACTCTCAGCCTGATAGAATGTTTCGACGCACGTAAGCTATCTTGGCTGATGGATGCCTACACGCATGCTGATACGCAAGTCAACCAACGGGCATTGGTCGGTATCGCCATCGTTCTGCACTGTCATCCCGACCGTATCTCCCTTTATCCCGATCTGACAGCCCGTCTGTCCCTGCTCGACGAAAACGGTAACTTCGGCAAACAGCTGAACCGCGTCTACATGCAGTTGCTGTACAGCAAGGAGACTGACAAGATAAACAAGAAGATGCAGGAGGAAATCATTCCTGAAATGATAAAAAACGCGAATGCAGTCAGCAACATCATGAAATTCGACCTCGAAAACTCGTCCGAGGACAACGACCGGAATCCGGATTGGGAAAAGGTCATCAACCAGCCCGAATTCGAGAATAAGATGCGCGAGATGAACGAACTCCAGATGTCGGGAGCTGATATCAACATGAGCACCTTTGCCCATCTGAAAAGCTATCCTTTCTTTCAGAAACCTTACAATTGGTTCCTTCCTTTCGATAAGCGCCACTCTAGCATCGTCAACATATATGGTCTGAATCTGGACAATGAGGGCTCCACGCTTTCTTTCATCCTACGGGTAGGGAATTATTGCAACAGCGACAAATATTCGCTTTGCCTCATGATGGGAAGTCTCCCTTCTCAACAACGCCAGCAGATGTTGCAGCAAATGAATGTACAGGGGATAAGCGAGGCTATGGAGGACCAGATCAACCAATACTCCCAGCGGAGCGAGCAACCGGAGACCATCAGTAACCTTTATATACACGATATTTATCGTTTCTTCAAACTCAATCAGCGCAGAAGCGAGTTCCGCGACCCGCTTAAGGAGGACATCGCTTTACACAAGATTCCGGCACTGAAAGAGATATTGGGAAAGCCCGAACTGCAAAAGGCCATAGCCGATTTCTACTTTGCCCAGGAACATCCCATAGAGGCTTTGCAGATCTATCTCGATCTGATTGACAACAACCATGCAGATGCCGACCTTTTCCAGAAAGCAGGCTACAGCCTACAGAAAGAAAAACGCTACAAGGAAGCTATTGAAGCCTATCGGAAAGCGGATGTGCTGAAACCGGACCACGTATGGACCATACGTCATCTGGCAGTCTGCTACCGTCAGTGTGGCGATTATGCCTCGGCCCTTGAATACTACAAAAAGGCTGAAAGCATACAACCCGAAAACAAAAACATCATCTTTGCTATCGGCAGTTGCCTGGCCGAACAAGAACGTTACGACGAAGCCCTTCAACAGTTCTTCAAGCTGGACTTCATGGAAAACAACAGTCTGAAAGCCTGGCGTGCCATTGGCTGGTGTTCGTTCGTCAGTGGCAAATACCAGCAGGCCATGAAGCATTACGAGAAAGTAATTGCTGCCAAACCATCTGCTACCGATTACCTGAACGCCGGCCACGTAGCCTGGAGCTTGGGAAACCTGGAAAAGACATGTGAATACTACGAGAAATCCATTCTGGAACTCGGTGGTAAGGAGGCTTTCCTCGAAGTGTTCCTAAAAGATAAAGAAACCCTGCTGAAACAAGGCATCGCTTCCGAAGACATTCCGCTAGTGCTGGATTTAATCTAATCCGAACCTACTGTCGGCAACAGGCGAAAGGATGCGTTCGTTTCAGGCCAGTTAGGCAATAATTTTGAGGGTGTGTCGTAATACGCGATT
>NZ_FR882953.1:0-7712 GCF_000435115.1 Bacteroides sp. CAG:633
AAAAGAAGGTGTGCTTTTTGACACACCTTCCTGTAGTATTCCAATTTTACCATATCTAAAATTTTATGGCAAAGTTAGAATTACTACAGGCAGACTACAAGACGCTATCGCGGAAGGTTGTACAGGTAACGAATGCTCTCCTGATACACCTCTTTCTTTTTTTTGTACTATCTATCTTTTTTTTAGAAATTGAAGAAATTTTTAGCGTTGTAGTAGCTGATATCTTCAACCATCTGTCTGACGCGTGCCATTTCGGAAACAGGTATTTCGCCGTTTTCCACGTCGCGACCTATCAGGTTGCAGAGAGTACGGCGGAAATATTCATGGCGAGGATAAGACAGGAAGGAACGTGAATCGGTAAGCATTCCTACAAATCGGCTCAGCAGACCGAGTACCGACAGGGCATTCATCTGTTTTTCCATTCCATCCTTCTGATCGAGGAACCACCATCCTGAACCGAATTGTATTTTGCCGGGGATGCTTCCGTCCTGGAAATTGCCGAGCATGGTGGCTATCATTTCATTGGCACAAGGATTCAAGTTGTACAGAATGGTCTTGGTGAGTTTGCCTTCCGAGTTCAACCTATCGAGGAACTTGGCCAGTGCTTTTGCAGTAGAAAATTCGCCGATAGAGTCGAAACCTGTATCAGGACCCAGCAGCTTGAACATTTTGCTGTTGTTGTTGCGGATGGCTCCGTAGTGGAACTGTTGTGTCCATCCTGTTTCACTGTCCATTTCGCCAAATATAACAAGCATGGCCGACTTGAATTTGAGGATTTCTTCGTGTGTCAGTTCTTGTCCTCCGTATACTTTGTTGAATATGGCTTTGATTTCAGCGTCGGTGTAGTCTTCGGCGTAGAATTCTTCGATGCCGTGGTCGGACAGTTTACAGCCCTGTTCGGCAAAGAACTCATGGCGTTTACGCAAGGCGTCTATCATATCGTCGAACCCGGAAATGGTGACACCGCTGACCTGTGAAAGTTTCTCAACGTAATTGCGGAAGTCGGCAGGTACTTCTACAGCCATGGCTTTGTCCGGACGCCAGGTAGGAAGCATTTTTATTTCGAAACCGCTTTCGCGTGTCTGGATGTGATATTCCAAAGAATCTACGGGATCATCAGTAGTACATACTGTTTCTACATGATAACGGCGCATCATGCCTCTTGCCGAATATTCTGGGAGTTTAAGTTTCTCGTTGCATTCGTCGAAGATTTCACGTGCAGTCTGGGGATTCAGAATCTTTTCGATGCCAAAAGCTGTCTTTAGTTCCAGATGTGTCCAGTGGTATAGCGGATTGCGCAAGGTGTAGGGTACAGTCTCGGCCCATTTCTCGAATTTTTCCCAGTCGCTCGTATCGCTGCCTGTACAGAAACGCTCGTCGATGCCATTGGTGCGCATAGCACGCCATTTGTAGTGGTCTCCGCCCAACCAGATTTCTGTGATGGATTTGAACTGGTAATCGTCTGCTACCATTTTCGGAATGAGGTGGCAATGATAGTCGATGATGGGCAGCTTGGCTGCGTGTTCATGATACAGTTCCTGTGCGGTTTCGGTCTGCAGCAGGAAATCTTTTCCCATAAATTCTTTCATTTTTCAATCGATTTAAGTGTATATAATTATTATTTCTTCTATACTAATATCTATTGTATTGATTATTAGTAAAATATTTCATTTTTAGCTTTTGCTTTTATTAACTGTTATCGAACACAAAAGTAGAAATTTTACTTGTAGAAACAAAATAATTCGTATCTTTGGGGCAATTATTTATAATATTTAAGATTGCATAGCTGGCAGTAGGTTGTGGATATGAAAGACGAAAATTATACGATTAAGGACATTGCGCGTATGGCAGGTGTTTCCGCTGGTACGGTGGATCGTGTGTTGCACAATCGGGGAAATGTATCTGCGTCGAGCCGGGAGAAGGTACAAAGTGTGCTTGATAAGATAAACTATTTGCCCAATATGTTTGCTATCGGTCTGGCTGCCAAAAAACGTTATCGTATCGTTTGCCTTATACCTTATTATATAATGTATGACTATTGGTATTCGGTAGCGCAAGGTATTGAAAAAGCAGCGCGCGAATTGCAGCCTTTCAATGTAGAGACAGTCTTTTTATATTATAAGCATGCAGACAGGGCATCTTATCGGGAGGCATGCGAGCAGTTGCTGGCGGATAAGCCGGATGCGGTTCTGATAGCTCCGAACTTTGAAGAAGAAACGTTGGAGCTGACTACCGGTTTGGATGCCGATGCTGTTCCTTATGCTTTTATTGACTTCAATATGGAGCAGATGCATGCTTCGTGCTATATCGGGCAAGACTCCAGAATGAGCGGATATGTTGCTGCCAAAATCCTGATGCAGCGTTATGAACCGGGGCAGGAGCTGGTGGTTTTTTTAAGTGACCAGAAGAACAGCCCGGCTGAAATACAGATGCGTCGGCGTATGGAAGGCTTTATGGAATACGTAAATGAGCGATTTGGTCATCTGACAGTCTACGATGTAGTATTCCGGAAAGAAGATACCGACGGGAACAAATTGATATTGGATGATTTTTTTTCTGCGCATCCTCATGCAATGTTAGGAGCGGTGTTTAACTCGCGGGTGTATCAGGTAGCAGGGTATTTGCACGAAGTAGGTCGCAGGCTGAAAGGCTTACTGGGATATGACCTGTTGCAGAAGAATGTGGATTATTTAAGATCGGGTGAGGTTAGTTGTCTTATCGGGCAACGCCCTGGTCTGCAGGGGTATCTGGGTGTGAAGGCCTTGTGTGATATGGTTGTCTTTAAAAAGCAGGTAGAGCCTGTGAAGTACATGCCTATTGATATTCTGATTAAGGAAACGATTGACTATTATTTTGAGTTCGAATAAGTATAACCAATAAAATTTTAAAAAATGAAAGCACTGAACAAACTTACAGCCCCCAAAGCGGTGGCACCGGAAAGAATTATCCAGTTTGGCGAAGGAAACTTCCTCCGTGCCTTTGTGGATTGGATTGTTTATAATATGAATCAGAAGACTGACTTTAACAGTAGTGTAGTTGTAGTTCAGCCGATAGAGAAAGGTATGGTAGAATGGCTGAACGGGCAAGACTGTCTGTATCATGTTAATCTGCAAGGACGTCTGAACGGTAATGCTGTGAATACGCTGACCCGTATCGATTGTATCAGTCGTGCTTTGAATCCCTATACACAGAATGCCGCATTCATGGCATTGGCCGACCAGCCGGATATTCGTTTCGTTATTTCCAATACTACAGAGGCTGGTATTGCTTTCGATCCGAGCTGTAAGTTGAGTGACGCGCCCGCATCTTCCTATCCGGGAAAGCTGACCCAGTTGCTGTACCGTCGTTTCAAGACATTTAAAGGAGATAAGGATAAAGGCTTGATTATCATGCCGTGCGAGCTGATATTCCTGAACGGGCATCATCTGAAAGAGTGTATCTACCAGTATATTGATTTGTGGAAAGAAGATTTGGGTGCCGATTATGAGAAGTTTAAGACTTGGTTTACTAAATACTGCTATGTATGTGCTACGTTGGTAGACCGTATTGTGCCGGGATTCCCTCGCAAAGAGATTGCACAGATTCAGAAGAAGATCTGCTATGAGGATAATCTGGTGGTGCAGGCCGAAATTTTCCATTTGTGGGTAATTGAAGCTGCCGAGAACTTGTCTTTGCGTCAGTTGGCTAATGAATTCCCGGCAGACAAAGCTGGTCTGAACGTATTGTTTGTGAAGTCGGAAGCTCCGTATCATGAAAGAAAAGTGACTTTGCTGAACGGACCTCATACAGTGCTTTCGCCGGTGGCTTATCTTAGTGGAGTAGACATTGTCCGTGATGCATGCAATCATCCGGTTATCGGTAAGTACATCCATAAGGTACAATTTGATGAATTGATGCAGACGCTGAACCTGCCGATGAATGAGTTGAAGCAGTTTGCAGCTGATGTGTTGGAACGCTTCAACAATCCTTATGTAGATCACCAGGTAACCAGCATTATGCTGAATTCTTTCCCGAAATATCAGACGCGCGACCTGCCGGGACTGAAAGTCTACCTGGAACGTAAGGGCGAATTACCTAAGGGACTGGTATTGGGACTGGCTGCCATCACTACTTATTATAAAGGCGGTGTTCGTGCAGACGGTAAGGAGATTGTTCCTAACGATGCTCCTGAAATCATGCAACTGCTGAAAGATCTGTGGGCTACCGGTGATACAAGAAAAGTGGCTGAAGGAGTCTTGGCTGCCAAGGATTTGATCTGGAAAGAACATGGCGACCTGAATACTATTCCGGGACTGACAGACATGCTGACCGACTTTTTGAATTCAATTCAGGAAAAAGGCATGTTGGAAACTGTAAAAGGAATCCTTTAAGATTGGAATTTGTATCTGGGAAGGATGAAGTCCTGACAGAGAAAACGATAAAAAAGAAACGGCCGAATGTTTATTCGGCCGTTTCTTTTGCTGTATGAAGAATGAAGGTCGTTGCTCCAATGGTGACTATGGCGCCGTCTTCGATGCGGATGCGGTCTTTGTCGCCCAATATCTCATTGTTCAGAAAAGTCCCTGTCAGACTGGGAGCATCGCGTAGGGTATAGATGAGTTGTCCCTGCTTGTTGCGTTTTACATTAATGATGCAGTGGATACGGTCCATGCTCATGTCCGAAGTTTCGATGGGAGTATTGATATTAGTGCCTACACAGCGGCGTCCTATTGTGTTGTCGCCTTCTTGCAAAGGAAGTACCTGCTTGAATCCGAATACGTTTTCAATGACGGTAATGTTGCCAAAGGATTCAACAAAATCGTTTTCGCTCATTTTCTCTTCTTTACGAGGGAGCTTGGTAGGTGTTTTACCTAAGCGGATGCTGAATTGCTTTTTGCATTGGTCGCAGATAAAAACAAGCGACTGGCCTTCGCTGTATTTGGTTTCATCGAAGGTCAGATAGTTTTCGCATTTCGGGCAACGAACTCGTTTCATTTCTTTATTTCTGTATGTATATAAAAAGACTTTCTCTAAAAGAATTATTTCTTTAATACCCATGCGCTTTGATAAGCTTCGTTTTTACGGATATTATTCAATTCCTTATAAGCTTCCTCTTCGCTGGGATGTGAGGAGATGCTGACTCTCATCTTTCCATCACCGATGATAGCTTGGGCGTCGCTGAATCCTTTTTGTTTCAGCTCTTGTGCCATGGCATGAGCATCGCTTTCTGTACCCACACTGGCTATAATGATATGATATCTCCGAGTGTTTGTCGAAGAAACAGCTTTGGGAGCCTCCTTGGTCTTGGGCTGAATAGCAGCCGGTTGGGTAGCAGGTTGCTCTTTCTTTATCTCCTTTACCTTTACTTCTTTTACAGCAACAGGTTTTACTGTCTTGTGGACATTACTGGAGACTTGTGCATCTCTGTTATTCTTTTTGTTGTTTTGTCCGATGATGACAGGAGTGCTGACTACAGACTGCTTTTCTATTCTTTCGAACAGCTCCTCGGGCAGAAAACGGGCATAGCTTTCTTCTACGATTTCGGTATTTTCTACAGGTGCCGAGAGCGAGAATAACATAATAGCCATAACGATGGCGATAACGTTAGAGATGTGCGACCGTTTCAGTCTGATCTTCCACCGGGGCATGTTTCTGCGCGTAACGGCTGTATGCGGAAGTGGAATCGTCTTTTTCTCAGTTTCGCTGTTCTTTAACTTGGAGAGCTCCTGCATTTCGAAGCTTCCTAATCCATACAGATGAGGTGTCGTAATCTTGCTGTCGTAAGGAATGAAATCGTAAGTTCCGTGAATGGAGCAACGCAATTCTCCGATATTGGAGAGTTCGGCCTTTCCTTCTTCATGTAATGTTTCCTTCAGCATTTTTACATCGCGCTCTACCATTTTGGTTGCATCCGGAAAAGTTGTATCGTAGACAGAGGCATAAGATTGTGCCAATAATCCGTCGTTCATTGTCAGAGACGGATTGAAGCCAATGATACGGGTGGGAGGAAGGAAAAGATTCTCCTCGGCTATCCTTGTAGCAGGTATATAATGAGTCACAAAACCACCAAAACCGGGGACTATGACACAGTCATTATCTAGTAATAATACTTCTATGTGTTTTGCTAATTCAATCATGTTACAAAAATAGTGGATTTATCGGATATAAGCCACTTCCGAGGATTTTTTCTTATCAACAAATTATAAACAAGATGGCTTTTATTGACTACTGTTGGAAAAAAATGTCTACTTTTGCATTATGTTATAAAATTATTCGGAACAAGATGAATTATATTCAGACAGAAATCGACGGTGTATGGGTAATTGAACCTAAAGTGTTCAACGATGCCCGTGGCTATTTTATGGAAGCTTTCAAGGAAGAAGAATTTAAAGCCAATGTTGGTGATGTGCATTTCATCCAGGATAACGAATCGAAATCTTCGTTCGGCGTATTGCGTGGACTTCATTATCAGAAGGGCGAGTATAGCCAGGCGAAGCTGGTGCGTGTCATCAAGGGAAGAGTGCTGGATGTTGCAGTAGATTTGCGTCAGTCATCTCCCACGTTTGGCAAGTATGTCAGCATAGAATTGAGCGAAGATAACAAACGTCAGTTCTTCATTCCTCGTGGTTTTGCTCATGGTTTTCTGGTATTGAGCGAAGAGGCTATTTTTACTTATAAGGTGGACAATGTTTATGCACCTCAGGCTGAAGCTTCTATCCGTTATGACGATGAGACTATCGGCATTGACTGGCCAATAGCAGCAGAGCAATTGCTTCTGTCGGAAAAAGACGGTCGTGCGGTTGCTTTTAAAGATGCCGAATATTACCTGTAATAGAGAAGAGCAGACGAGTATATTGTTTTGTAAATAGCTTGCGAAAAAAGAGAGAGCGAGTCATGGATAGAAAGGTGATCATAGGAATGTGTGTTTCTGCCGTTCTGTTTGCTTGTTGCACCGGTAAGCCGAAAAAAGCCGCTGTGGAAGAACAGGAAGATTTAAAGGCGAAAGAAATGTTCCAGGGAATATGGCTGAGTGATGATACGGAAATTCCGTTGATGAGGGTCGATGGAGATACTGTTTATTATGCAGATCCGCAAAATGTTCCGGTGGCTTTTAAGATCGTTCATGACACGCTCTATTTATGTGGAAACAAGGTGACTGCATATAAAATCAATATGCAGACAGAAAACAGTTTCTCGTTTTATTCCCTGTCCGACGTACTTGTTAAATTGCATAAGTCGGAAAATCCGGATGATGCCCTTGTCTTTGCTGAGCGCAAGGTAGAAGTTATTCCGACAATCAGTGAGGTGATAAAAAAAGATAGCGTAGTGATGCACAAAGGCAATCGCTATCATGGCTATGTTTATATCAATCCTTCTAAGATGAAAGTTATCCGGACTTCATACTCGGAAGATGGCATCGGAGTGGATAATGTATACTATGATAATGTGATTCACATTTGTGTATACAAAGGGAAAGAGATGCTTTATGGCGAAGATATAACTAAAAAGATGTTTGCCAGTGTGCTTGCGCCTGAGATTCTGGATCAGTCCATCCTCTCGGATATGGATTTCCTCGGGGTAAGCGAGGCTGGATACTTGTATAGAGCTGCATTGCGCATTCCCGAAAGCTCGGTATACAATGTAGTAAACCTGACAATCGGGTTTGACAACGTAGTAAAACTCTCTTTATAGGCTTTTCTTTTATTCAATACTTCGGTAAATTTTTACCGATA
>NZ_FR882954.1:0-1843 GCF_000435115.1 Bacteroides sp. CAG:633
GTTCCACACCTTTTCCACACTTAAAAGTTTGTGGAAAACTGAAAATTCCACAAAAATTCCACAAATCCAGTGCTTTCAGACAGTTAATTTTGGGGTATTAAAAGCTCTAAAAAACATAGTTAACATGAAAGCATCGATTCTATTTTTATTTTTTTTATGGATGGGTACATTGCCCTTCTATACCAGGAGCGTGAATACTTCTTCTACCACAATAATTACCGATAAGGGGAAAAAAGACAAAAGCTTAGTCAATAAATCGGCTCGTGTTTACCTTTCTATGGATGATTACATTTGTAGTGAGGATCAATGGGTTTACGTTTATGGCTTTAAGGGGTGGATTTCTGGAAATGAAGAAGCCTTTTTTGATTCAGTATTTGTTCCTAAAGGACAACATCACGCAGAGTTTGAATTAAGCATTCCATGTACATTAGATGCTCGATTGTTTTTTTCCAAAAATGGTCCAGATAGGGTTTCATTCGTGATAGAACAAGATTCTTGTTTATCTTTATATGTAGATGAAGAAACACCGCAATATAACGGTTATTGTATAAAGGCTTCAAAAGGAGGCTGTCTGAATAATTTTTTGCATGAATTGGGAGAGGAGCAAAAGAATTACCGTAGGAAGTGCAAAGAATTGGCAGAAAAAGAATCATTGGATAGTATTGAGATTTATAGCAAGAAACGACTGGAGCGTTTGGAAAAAGTGATGGATGAAGCCACTGATTACCCAATACTATACGAATGTTTTGCCATGATTAAATATGGACTTCAAGGAGCAAAGCCGACAAACATGAGTGAAATGTTTAAAAAAGCCGCTCAGAGGTTTGATTGGTATTATGGACTCAAATCCTGGTATTCGCCCGATTCAATCCGTCGTCCATCTTTAGAAGCTCAGAGAGTTGCCAATCGTTTTAAGGAACTGAATAGGAAGAAACGTGAGTGTGAATTATTGAATAAAGAAACTGGTGCTTATATGGAGTTGGCTTTTCAAAATGCAGAAGGACAGGAAATAAGTACCAAAGGTTTGTCTCAACCTTATGTATTGGTTGACTTTTGGGCCAGCTGGTGTAAGCCTTGCCGGCAAGAAATTCCTTATATTCAGCAAGCCTTGTCTCAGTATGGAGATTCATTAGCCATATATGCGGTTTCATTGGACAACAATCGGGATAATTGGCAGAAAGCCATTCAAGAAGATAACACTCAATCTTTTATACAGGTTATAGGGACATTGCGAAATGGTTCCCGTACCCGTTTATTGCGTCAATTGGATATCAAATCTATCCCGACCAATTTCTTACTGGATAAGGAGCGTCGCATTATAGCCAAGGATTTGCGAGGCGATTTATTGATACAGACAGTTGATAGTTTAATGAAACAATGAAATATAATATTTAAGTAGCTTAATTCCTTAACTTTTTTGACTAATAGATTACAATCTATTTATAAACTTGCAAAATTAGAATTTTATCATTTCATTATTATTGTGTAATCAATGATTGTAAAGTTATCGCCCGGCGCATAGAGGGCAGTATCGGCAATCAGAATGACAATACCACGGTATGCTTTGATTAATCCCCAGGGAGAGGTTTTGCACAAAGACTTGCCACGTCCAAGTAATATGTTGGAACTGAAGATGGAATTAGACAAATTGCTAAACCATTAACCAATGAAACCGTTTTTCTATTATACCCAGCACGACCAAATGGACTGCAACAATCTAAGCTTTTTGTAGTAAAGGAACGCCGTGAAACTCTGCATCCTGTGTGGCCTGTCGGACATAAAAAAATTGTATCTTTGCTCTCGAAAAGTGATACACCGACATGAAACTGACGCATTACCTCCT
>NZ_FR882955.1:0-16506 GCF_000435115.1 Bacteroides sp. CAG:633
CTTGGAAGAAGATGCTCAAGTCAAAGCCCTTCCACTCAGCACCGATATTCAATCCGAAACGATAACGTGCCGTGCTGTTACCAATTACTTTACGGTCGCCCGGATTGTCTACCGTATTTTCACCGTTAGTAATCTTACCGTCACCGTCCAGGTCGGCATACATCATATCACCGGCTTTCCAACCGGAAGGAGCCAAACTGATACCCGGTATCGTGTTCTGATCCACTTTTTCCAGATGTGCAGCCATTTCTTCATCGGTCTTGGCCATACCTACAGATTCATAACCCCAAATCTGTCCCAATTCTTGCCCTTCATAATAAGTGCCCAGGCTCTTGCTGGCATTGGGATATTCTGTTACATGTGTACGTGAGTCGGAAAGATTGAAAGCAATATTGTAGTTGAAATCACCAATACGATCCTGCCAGTTCAGCTGAAGTTCCCAACCTTTGGTACGCAAAGCGGTATTGTTGCGGCTCGGTGCCGATGCACCTACAATCGGAGAGATTTCCTGTGCAGGACCTACCATGTCCTTGGTATCGCGGATGAAGTAGTTGAAGTAACCGCTCAAGCGATTGTTGAAGGCTCCAAAGTCCACACCATAGTTGTAGCTATAAACGCGCTCCCAAGTCAAAAGCGAACTTACCAGTCCGGGGGCACCTGCGATATTCGATTTGCTGTCTGTGGTAAGCAACCAACGGCCACCGGCATCGGGGCTACCCACAGTTACATTCTGAATGGCATACGTAGGATAATAGGAGTTGGTATTCTGGTTACCGAGACTACCATAAGAGAAGCGAGGCTTCAACGTGTTAACCCACTTGGACATCGGCTCCCAGAAGGATTCACGGGCAATGTTCCAACCTACCGATACAGAGGGGAAAGTAGCCCAACGCTGGTCAGCACGGAAACGAGAAGAACCGTCACGACGAATGTTGAACTCGAACAGATAGCGTCCGTCAAAGTCGTAGTTCACACGACCGAAGTAACCCAAAGAAGACCATTCGCCGCGATAGGCACCATTGCTCTGCGTTCCCGTAGAAGTATTGACGTCAGGATTGCTGTCGCTCATCACGTCCGAACGCTTAGCCCACACATTATTATAACGATAACTCTCGCTGTTCATACCTACCATCACTTTCAGATTGTGTTTTTCGAGGAAATTAAGTGAATAGTCAGCATAAGCCGATGAAGTAATCATCGAACTGCGCTGCTGCTCACTATAAGCCCATGTCTTACCGGCAGCCAGATCGGCATCACCACCCAGCCATTGTTCCGGCACCGGATTGTTTTCCTTGTCATACAAATAAACGCGAGCCACGTTGTAAATATGCTCGTAGCTACCAGTACGCAAAGACAAGTCACCATGGATAGTCAACCCCTTCAAAGGAGTAAGAATTAAACTACCTTGTGTGAAATAGGTGTCGTCTTGTGTGTTGGAACGTCCGCCCGACGTCAGCTGCATCAGTTTCGGGTTACGGGTATAGTGCCCGTTGTTATCGTAAAGCGGCATGTTGGGATGCAACTTGGTTGTTTCGGAAAAGAAACGGTCGCCATACAGTTTCAGAAAGGTAGGCATACCGATGTCTTCACGGATGAAACGGCTGTTGAACTCCAAACGCATCCACTTGGTAATCTCGGCACTGATGCGGGCACTGGCATTGTAGCGTTTCTTGTTATCGTCCGCATAGTTCATCTGGCCGTCCTGGTCAAGGAAGGCACCCGATACATAATATTGTACCTTATCATTACCGCCCGACAGGCTCAGATTGTGCTCCTGACCGAAAGCCGTCTTGTCGATGAAGTTACGAGGCCAGTTCTGGTTGTCATTGGAGTTGGTATTGAATGCAAAGCAGTTGCCGGCCTGACTTAATGAAGGATCGGCCGTAGTCGTGATTTCACCACGCATATACTGCTGGATACGCTCCATCGTAATATCCGAGAAGAAATGAGCCGCACCGCTACCAAAATTGTCGATGGCACGGTTGAAATATTGGGCAAAAGTATAGGCATCCAACATGTCAGGAATGTTGGTAGGGCGAGACCAGCGCAAGTTGTTGGAGTAAGAAATGCTCGTCTTACCCTGTTTACCTTTCTTGGTCGTTACCAGAATCACACCAAACGGAGCACGCGAACCGTAGATGGCAGCCGAAGCGGCATCCATCAATACAGAGATGTTGTCGATGTCCTGCGGATTCAACTGGTTAATGTCACCGGCCACACCGTCAATCAAGACAAGAGGTGAGGCACTGGAACCTGTACCCAAGTTACCCGTACCACGGATATTGAAAGAAGGACTGGCATCCAGCTTACCACCAGCATCAGGCATGCTGACATTCAGACCCGGAACAACCCCCTGCAAGGCCTGTCCTACTGAAGTAACGGGGCGGGATTCCAGCTTCTTGGTGTCCACCGAAGCAACGGCACCCGTCAGGTTCACCTTCTTCTGTGTACCGAAACCAACCACTACCACTTCGTCCAGCATTTGATTGTCTTCTTCCAATGTGACTGAATAGGATTTCTGCGAAGGATTGATTATAATCTCAACCTCCTTATAGCCGATATAGGAAACGGCCAAGACTCCGTTTGACGGAACATCTTTAATGGTAAACGAACCTTCCAAGTCGGTTATCACACCGTTGGAAGTGCCCTTGACAACCACACTGGCACCAATAATGGGCTCATTCTGTTTGTCTGTGACTTTACCTGTAATAGTAAGATGCTGGGCATGCATGGAAATACAACACCATAGCATCAGAAAGAAAATAAGGTTTCTTTTCATGTTTTTCCTTTTTAAAGTTAGACAATGAGGTTATTTCGATTACAAAATTAAAAGACCAACGACTAACAGGGCATACATAACCATTTCATTCAACATGCACGTTTAATACACCCCACACATTCTCTGCATTTTCACATTCAATTTTAAGAATTCATCCGCCAAACTTACCAAAAACAACCTCTCCTGAAGAAAGGCAGAGGTACGAACAATGCAACATGTGAAATCAGAGTCTCATAAAGTAAGAAAACGGATAGGGCAGGCTCTACAATCTACCTCCGACCACAGCAAAAAAAGCAAGAGTGTCCCGACTTTTTTTCACATTTCATTTCAATAAATAAGTTATTTTTTATTTCTTTGCGTTGCATAATTATAAATAAAATATGAACCTTAAGATAATCTGTACTATCTTCATCTGCCTCTGTCTACACCCGCTTCCGGGACGGGCATTCTTTGAAAAAGACCTTCATGTACTGACCATGAAGAACGGCCTTTCGGACAACACCATACACTCCATCTGCAAGGACCGTAACGGATTCATCTGGTTTAGCACACGCGATGCACTGAACCGATATGATGGCAAACAAATCAAAGTATTCCCCTTTAACCGGGCAAGTGCCAATACCTACAGCCTGAAACAAATATCAGACGACCTGCTATGCTTTGAAAGCCGGGGCAACCTCTATGCATTCGACCTGAAGAGCGAACAGTTCCTCCCCATCCGGACGGAAAACAGAGAACCCGTCAAAGCCATCGCCATAGAACCGGTGAACGACTCAATTTTCTGGATGCTAGACAACAACGAGCTGATGCTAGCCGAAAGAAGAAGCCGGCCGCAGGACGACACGGTGACCTTCCACATCGTAAAGCACTATTCGCAATGGAACAAGAAAGGCGGCATTCTGACCCGAATGTCGCTGAATCCGGACAAAAGGCATATCTGCGTGACAGACACGGATGGAAGAGTCATGATAGCCGACACGAAACGAATGGATTGCTACCAGACAGTAGACTTAGGCGTCGGCCAGCCCATGCAAATCAACCACATCCTGTATGACGAAGACGGAAATATCTGGCTCTCGACCCTTACCTACGGTCTTATACGATATAACGTAAAATCAAAGAAAACAGGACGCATGACGTACCACAACAAATACACGGCCAACCAATTGTCACATACCGACGCTTTCGGGGTGGTGCGCCTGGAAAAAAACCGCTACCTCGTCGCCACATGGAACGGATATACCCTCGTCAGCCTAAACAAGAATAACCCGGACGAAATGACCGGCAAGGTCTTCAATAACACCACTTCTTACGTGTTCCGCGACATAGAGACGCGAATGATAGCCGTTTATTATGACCCACAAGGCATCTTATGGATTGGTACAGACGGAGGAGGAATCATCTGGTCCGACTTGCGCGAACAGTTCTACAACCGGTTCTATCAGGACAGACACAACGAGATATGCTCCATCCTGAACGACGACGAAGGCTACCTCTGGCTCACGACCTTCCACCGGAGTATTCTGCGCAGTAATGCACCTTACCGCCCGGACGAAGAACTGAATTTCAGGCCAGCAGGTAGTCCGGAGGTGCAGAAGCGGAATACCGTGCTGAGCAGCACCAAAGACAAGGAGGGCAACCTGTGGTTCGGCAATGCCGACGGAACACTGAGCCGATATGACGCCCGAAACAAAAACTTCAGAATCATAAAACTGACGGACGATTCGGCAGCTGCCGGCAACTTATCAGTATGGACCCTTCTGGCCGACAAGCAGGGAAGAATCTGGGCCGGCACGCAGACAGGACTCTTTGAAGTCAATCCCTCTACCTTGACAAGTCGGCAACCCCTTCTGAAAGGTAAAGAGGGCAAGCCGCTGCCCCTACCCTGTATCCGTGCACTGGCTGAAACGTCCGACGGACACCTGTGGCTGGGAACGACCGAGGGATTGTACCGCTACAATCCTGAAACCTGCCAAACAGATACGGGCTATGAAACCGAAGTCGGTATGCCCGATCCTTCCATACGCTCCCTTCTGGCCTCAAAAAACAGTATGCTTTACATCGGCTACATGAACCGATTTGCCCTTCTATCACCCAAACAGAACCGCATTTTGCGCACCTATACAACCCAGGACGGACTATGCAACGACTTCGTAGGTTGCATCACCGAAGACGACAAAGGGAATATCTGGATAGGCTCCAACTCGGGTATCTCACGCTACGACAGGGAACAGGAACTTTTCTACAACTATTACGTATCGGGCAGCAACCGCTCTGCCCTATACTGGAAAGGCACTCTGTTCTGGGGAAACAACAAGAACCTGACTTATTTCAAGCCAGACAAAACCGACCAGTTCGAAATCCCCCAAAAGGTACTGATCACAGGTCTGGAGGTAAACGACCGGCCGGTGAGCATCAACCAGATCGTCAACGGACAGAACATCCTCCCTTACGGCATCTCCTACCTGTCCGGTATACAGCTCAGCTACAAGAACCGTAACTTCTCCCTCACGTTCAGCAACCTGTCTTACTCCAACAAACAACACACGTATGCTTACCGCCTCTATCCCTACCAGCAAGAATGGATTTACACACAGGGAGAGGAGAAGGTGTCATACACCAACCTGCAACAAGGCAAGTACGTCTTCGAAATAAAGAATGTCCACCCCGACAACGCCCCGAACGAAATAACCGCCCTGAACATTGACATTGCCCCCCACTGGAGCAACAGCGTCTGGTTCCGCTTCTGCGTGTTCGTGACAGTAGTGCTAATTGTGCTGTACATCATCAGACGATTCCGGCTGAGGGCCAAACGGCTGGAACACGAAATGCAACTGGAGCATGAGGTATTCACCGCCAATGTGGAGCGCGACAAGGAGAAACAGCTGCGCATGGAGCGCGAACGCTTCTTCACCGAGATAGCCCACGAACTGCGCACGCCGCTCACCTTGATTCTGGCTCCCCTGCAGGAACTGCTGCACACGGAAGGGCTACCAGCAAAGACCGGCCGCCAGCTCCATACCGCTTACGAAAACAGCAAGTCACTGCACGCCCTGATGGACCAATTGCTGTTTGTACAGAAGATAGAATCCAACATGGTACGACTCAAGGTATCGGAAACGGACATCAACCAGCTGGTAAACAACGTATGCGACCCCTTCAAAGGTATTGCCGAGAAAGAACACTATCAGTTTTGCATCCGTCTGCTACCCGAGCCGTTAACGCTATGGGTTGATGCGGAAAAAATGGCGTCGGCCATACGCAACCTACTATCCAACGCCTTCAAGTACACCCAGCCGCAGGGTAGCGTGGAACTGACATTGGGACGCACCACCATAGACGGACACCCCTTCTGCAACATTACCGTCAGCGACACTGGAGCCGGCATCCCTCAGGAGGTAAAAAAACATCTTTTCGAACCTTTCACCACGGGAGTGAACACTCCTGTACACTCCACCCAGACGGGTATCGGGATGCGCATCGTGAAGAACATCACCGACCTGCACCATGGCTACATCAAGACAGCCGATCGCCCCGGCCACGGCACCATCATCAGCCTCTACATACCCGAAGGCAACAGACACTTCGAACCACAAAACGAAAGGGTGACTTTCGTATCTCCCCGCCGGACGGCAGACATCGCCGACGCGCCCATCGTCCCGCAGACGGAAACGGGAGGCGAGGAACCGCGGAAGAAACTGCTCATTGTGGAGGACAACGCCGATATACGGCAATATATAAACCATCTCTTTGAGGGCGAGTTCTCCATTGTAGAAGGAGCCAACGGAGAGGAAGGCATCCAGCTGGCGCACGAATGCGCTCCCGACCTCGTTATCTGCGACATCATGATGCCCGTCAAGGACGGACTGGAGTGTTGCCGCGAATTAAAGGAATCGCCACAAACTGCTTCCATACCGGTGCTGATACTCACCGCCAAGTCGGAAGACACAGATGTGATACACGCTTTGGGCATAGGCGCCGACGACTACATGATGAAACCCTTCAATCCCGAAATGCTGAAAACAAAGGTGCGCAGCCTCATCAGGCAACGCGAAAGGCTGAAACGGCTTTATGCAGGCACGCTCAGGCTGAAGGAAGAAGAAAACGGAGAAGAGAAAGTGGAGAAGGAAGACTATTTCATCCGACAGGTGATACAGGTGATAGAAGCCAACCTGGCAGACGAGAACTTCAACGTAAAGATGCTGGCCGACCAGCTTCACATGAGCCAGCCCACCCTCTATCGCAAAATCAAGCAGCGGAGCGAACTGGCAGCTATCGACATGATCCGCAGTGTACGCATGAGCAAAGCAGCCTCACTCATCCTCGAAGACCGGTACAGCATACAGGAAATAGCCGAAATGGTAGGCTACAACGACGCGCGTACGCTACGGAAACACTTCGTGGCGCAATTTGGAGTATCGCCCTCCAAATACAGCGAACAGAATGCCGACTAACAGACCATCCGGTTATACCTGTTCTGAACCGCCATCAGACATTAAACCCGAAGCAGCAAAGCACATATAGAAGCGTCTAAAATAACAGAAGCCACTCCAACCATTCGCATAAACAGTTAGAAATTATTAAAGTATAGGCGTCTTCGAACTGAATCGCCTATTTTTTTTGCACTTTTGCGTATTGTTTCAAAAAGGTTCCTTGACAAGGGACCTGATGAAAAAGCACCAACAACGGTTGTTTTACGATAGCTTTTACAAAGATGATACAAACTCAGAATCCTTTTTTTGAAAATAACCATACCCCTCACGGTACCGTTCCCTTCGACCGCATTGCCGTAGAGCACTATGCCCCTGCCATACGCGAAGGAATACGTCGCCAAAATGAAGAAATAGATGCCATTGTCTGTAATCCCGCTCCCGCCGACTTTCAAAACACAATATTGGCGTTAGAACTGTCGGGAGAATTGCTGCGACGTGCCGAAACAGTATTCGACAATCTGCTCAGTGCCGAGACCAACGATGCCATGCAGGAACTGGCCAAGGAGCTGATGCCCCTGCTTAGCGAGCATGCCAACAACATCACACTGAACGAACGCCTTTTCGAACGTGTCAAGACGGCTTACGAACATCGCTACGACGAAGCACTGACGGCCGAACAACGGAAACTGACCGAGGATACGTACGAAGGATTTGAACGCAGCGGAGCCAACCTGCAAGGAGCCGACAAGGAGAAGTATCGCGAGCTGTCGCGCCAACTGAGTCTGCTAACCTTGCAATTCAGCGAAAACAACCTGAAGGAAACCAACGATTATCAACTGGTGCTGACAGACGAAAGCCAACTGAAAGGCTTGCCCGAAAGTGCCATCGAAGCAGCCCGGGAAACAGCCAAAGAGAAAGGACAGGAAGGATGGATCTTCACCTTGCAAGCCCCCAGTTATGTTCCTTTCCTGACTTACGCCGACAACCGCGAACTACGGAGAGAGCTCTACATGGCCTACAATACGAAATGTACGCACCCTAATGACTACAACAACCTGGACATCGTCAAGCAACTGGTCAATACGCGTCTGGAAATAGCCCGACTGCTGGGATACAAGGACTATGCTTCCTACAAACTGGAACGACGCATGGCCCAAAACAGCGAAAACGTCTATCACCTGCTTAACCAACTGCTTGAGGCCTACAAGCCGACGGCTCTGAAGGAATATGCCGAGGTGCAGTCACTGGCCCGTGAAGAACAAGGTGAAGATTTCGTCCTGATGCCGTGGGACTGGAGTTATTATTCGCAAAAGCTGAAAGACCGTACCTTCAACATCAACGACGAAATGCTTCGTCCCTACTTCGAATTGGAGAACGTGAAGAAAGGTGTATTCGGCCTGGCTACCCGCCTCTATGGCATCACCTTCCAGAAGAATCCGGAGATCCCCGTTTACCACAAGGACGTAGACGCTTACGAAGTATTCGACCACGACGGAAGTTTTCTGGCTGTACTCTACACCGACTTCCATCCCCGTGCCGGAAAGCGTTCGGGAGCTTGGATGACCAGCTACAAAGGACAATGGATAGACGAACAGACAGGCGAGAACAGCCGTCCGCACGTATCACTGGTGATGAACTTCACCAAACCCACACAGGACAAGCCCGCCCTGCTGACCTTCAGCGAAGTCGAAACATTTCTGCACGAATTCGGCCACAGTCTGCACGGCATGTTTGCCAATTCTACATACGAAAGTCTGAGCGGAACAAATGTCTATTGGGATTTCGTAGAACTCCCATCCCAGTTCATGGAAAACTTTGCTACCGAAAAAGAGTTCCTGCATACCTTTGCCCGCCACTACCAGACAGGCGAACTGATTCCCGACGAACTGGTACAACGTCTGATAGATGCACGCAACTTCAATGTAGCTTATGCCTGTCTGCGTCAGGTAAGCTTCGGTTTGCTCGACATGGCCTGGTACACCCGTACCACACCTTTCGACGGTGATGTCCGCACCTACGAAAAACAGGCATGGGCCGAAGCTCAGATTCTGCCACAAGTCGAAAAAACCTGCATGAGTACCCAGTTCTCGCACATCTTTGCAGGCGGATATGCCGCTGGTTACTACAGCTACAAGTGGGCTGAGGTACTGGACGCCGATGCCTTCTCGCTTTTCAGGCAAAAAGGCATTTTCAACCCCGAAGTAGCCGCATCTTTCCGCGAAAACATTCTCTCGAAAGGTGGAACCGAACACCCTATGACCCTTTACAAGCGCTTCCGCGGACAAGAACCTACGATTGAGGCATTATTAATAAGAAACGGAATAAAAAAAGAATGCTAATGAAAAGAAAATCATTGTATATTTGTCACTTGTTGCTAATGCTGGCACTGATTCCCGTCTTCAGCGGTTGCAATACCGAAGACGATCTTATCCGAATCTTTACCGGAAAGACATGGAAGATGAGTCGAATTACCATAGAAGGAAAAGAGGACGTACCGTTCGGGGCTATCGCATGGGATTCAGAGGCTGCTTTCAACCGCAGTATCGAACTACTTGGAATGAAAGACAACTTTACTGTCGTCTTCGAAGGCAACGAAATCAACGGAGAATTGACTGGGAATAAAGTGACTGTAACTGGAGTTCAAGTTAAAAAAGCCACCGGCACCTGGTCGGCCAACGGAAAAGACAATACGATCGGACTTAGCCTTAATATTTCAGCTTCCGAGACCGATCCGCTTGCCAAAGAATTCATCAAAGGCATGCAAAACGTATTCAAATACGAGGGCGACGAGAACCAAATCACCCTTTATTATAAAGAAGGCCAGACAACCTGTCTGATAGGATTTGCAAAACAATAAGAACGATATGGACAACTCAGAAAACGAAAAACAGATAGCTTTGGACAGACGCTACATACGCATGGCAAGTATTTGGGCCGAAAACTCCTATTGCAAGCGTCGCCAGGTAGGTGCGCTCATCGTCAAGGACAAGATGATCATTTCAGATGGTTACAACGGCACTCCTTCCGGCTTCGAGAACGTATGCGAAGACGAGAACAATATTACCAAGCCTTATGTGCTTCATGCCGAAGCCAATGCCATCACCAAAATAGCCCGCTCCAACAACAGTAGCGACGGAGCTACCATGTACGTCACCGCCTCGCCCTGCATCGAATGTTCCAAGCTGATCATACAGGCCGGCATCAAACGGGTGGTGTACTCCGAGAAATACCGCCTTGAGGACGGGCTCGATCTGCTCAAACGGGCAGGCATCGAAGTTGTCTACATCCCCATTGAAAATGAACAGAGCTAACTATTTATATTAACCACTAATCATTTACTAAAAATACATGAGTACAAAGAATTCATCCCGCTTCATGCCGCTCGTCATAGCTGTCTGTGTGGTAGTGGGCATTCTTATTGGAACATTCTATGCCAAGCATTATGGCGGAACAAAGCTTGGCATCATCAACGGTTCGTCCAACAAGCTTAATGCCTTGTTGCGGGTAATCGACGACCAGTATGTGGATACCGTCAACATGACAGACCTGGTCGAAAAGGCCATGCCTCAGATTCTAGCCGAACTGGACCCCCACTCCACTTACATCCCTGCACAAAAGCTGGAAGAAGTCAACTCCGAACTGGAAGGCAGCTTCAGTGGCATTGGTGTACAGTTCACCATTCAGGAGGACACGATTCATATCAACAGTGTCGTTCCCGGCGGCCCGTCCGAGAAAGTTGGCCTGATGGCTGGCGACCGCATCGTCATGGTGAACGACAGCCTTTTCGTTGGTAAAGGACTGACCAACGAAAAAGCCATGCACAACCTGAAGGGACCTAAAGGCACCACCGTCAAGCTGGGTATCAAACGAGCCTCCGAAAAAGAATTGCTCGACTTCACTATTACCCGTGGCGACATTCCGCAAAACACCATCGACGCCGCTTACATGATCAACGATAAGTTTGGCTACGTGCAAATCAGCAAATTCGGACGTACTACACACGTTGAACTGCTCAATGCCATCGCACAGCTCACCCATAAGGATTGTCAGGGACTGATTATCGACTTGCGCGACAACACCGGAGGCTACATGGAAGCCGCTACCCGCATGGTCAACGAATTCCTGCCCGAAGGCAAACTGATTGTTTACACCCAGGGACGCAAATATCCGCGCATGGAAGAATATGCCAACGGAACAGGCAGTTGCCAGAAAATGCCGATTGTGGTGTTGGTCAACGAAGGTTCTGCCTCGGCAAGCGAGATCTTTGCCGGTGCCATACAGGATAACGACCGCGGTACCATTGTAGGCCGCCGCTCGTTCGGAAAAGGACTGGTACAACAGCCTATCGACTTCAGCGACGGTTCGGCCATCCGTCTGACTATCGCCCGCTACTATACCCCGTCGGGTCGCTGCATCCAGCGTCCTTACGAGAACGGAAACAACAGCGAATACGAAATGGACTGGATCAACCGTTACGAACATGGCGAGTTCTTCTCGAAAGACAGCATCAAGCTCGATGAAGACCAGAAATATTACACCACCCTCGGACGTCCTGTTTATGGTGGTGGAGGTATCATGCCCGATGTATTCGTACCGCAAGACACGACTGGCGTATCTTCCTATCTGATAGAAGTAAGCAACAAGGGCTTGATTCTGCAATTCAGCTTCCAGTATAGCGACCGCAACCGCAGCAAACTGAGCGAATGCGAAAACGAGGACGAGATGTATCAGTATTTACGCCGTCAAGGCATTGTAGACCAATTCATCCGCTTTGCCGACTCCAAGGGTGTGAAACGCCGTAACCTCCTCATCCATAAATCTCATAAGTTGCTGGAAAAGAGTCTTTACGGTAACATTATCTATAATATTCTGGGCCGTGAACCTTACATCCGCTACCTCAACCAGAGCGATGCAACGGTTAAGACCGCACTGGAAATACTGGAAAAAGGCGAAGCATTCCCTAAAGCTCCCGCCCCAACGCCTCTAAACGAAACGGACAATGAAGGAAAAGAAAAAAGAACTGCGCAGGCAGATAGCTTTGTTGAAGACGCAACACAGCTCTTCCGCTACGCAGCAGTCTGCTGAAATCATGGCCGCCCTTGAAGACCATCCGGCCTTCAAGGCAGCCCATACCATATTATTGTATCACTCGCTGAAAGACGAAGTAGATACCCACAATTTCATCCGGAAGTGGAGCCGCTACAAGCGGATACTGCTTCCGGCAGTTGTAAATGACGATCTGGAACTGCGCCAGTATACTGGTCCCGACGATCTGACCGTCGGCAAATATGGCATCGAGGAACCTTCGGGCACTCCTTTCTGTGACTACGACGCCATCGATCTGATTATTGTACCCGGTGTAGGCTTCGACCGTCAGGGCAACCGGCTGGGACGAGGCAAAGGCTACTACGACCGCCTGCTGCCCCGCATACCGTCGGCCTATAAAATAGGTATCTGTTTCCCCTTCCAATTAGTAGAAGAAATTCCAGCGGAACCTTTTGATATCCGCATGGACGAAATCGTAACAAAAGAATGAAAACAAATTATCACACCCACACCACCCGCTGCCAGCATGCCACAGGAAGCGATGAAGAATTTGTATTGAGCGCCATCAAAGGCGGGTTTCAGGTACTCGGTTTTTCCGACCACACTCCCTGGAAATACCGTACCAATTATGTATCAAATATCCGCATGTTGCCCGACGAACTTCCCGGATACGTGGAAAGCCTGCGTGCCTTGCGCGAAAAATACCGCGATCAGATAGACATCAAGATAGGACTGGAATGCGAGTATTTTCCCGAATACATTTCGTGGTTGAAAGAACAGGTCAAGGAATACAAGCTGGATTACCTGATATTCGGCAACCACTTCTATCACACGGATGAGAAGTTCCCCTACTTCGGACGAAATACCAACAACCACGATATGCTCGACCTGTACGAGGAAAGTGCCATCGAAGGCATGGAAAGCGGACTGTTCTGCTGCCTGGCTCATCCCGACCTCTTCATGCTGTCTTACCCCGAATGGGACCACCACTGCACCACCATCAGCCGACACATCTGCCGGGCCGCTGCCCGACTCAACATTCCGTTGGAGTATAACATCAGCTATGCCTCATACAACGAAATGCACGGAACCGAATCGTTCCCTCATCCCAAGTTCTGGCATATCGCAGCTGCCGAAGGATGTACGGCCATCATCGGAGTAGACGCTCACGTCAGCAAGTATCTGGAAGAACAGAAATACTACAACCGTGCCATAGAAGAACTTAAAGAGCTAAAGATCAAAACGATCGATAAACTTCTGTAAGTTCTTTCCGCTACAGCATGGAGGGGAACAGACTACCCCTCCATCATTCTCCACGCCATCGGCAGCGAAGCTACAATATCGCCGGCAGTCATACCGATTTCACCTTGTTTGCGGGCTGCGATGTCACCCGCCAGACCATGCACATAGACACCCAGTCGCGCAGCAGTTTCCGCATCGTATCCCTGTGCAAGCAAAGCAAGCAACACTCCGGTCAGCACATCACCGCTGCCTCCCGTAGCCATACCCGGATTTCCGGTCGTGTTGAACCAGCATTGTCCCGACGGAGATATAACAGCCGAATAGGCTCCTTTCAGTACAATGTGCACATCGGCTGTCCGTGCCAGTTCACGGGCTTTCATCAGCCGCTCGTACGAGTTCTGACATTTCCCCACCAAACGCTCCAGCTCTTTGGGATGCGGAGTCAGGATGCTTCCTTTGGGCAGATGTCCCAGATAGCTGCGGTGCTCACCCAGCAGGTTCAAGGCATCGGCATCGACTACCATCGGCACCTGACAGGATTCAATCTGATCAATCAACGCATTCTCCGTCTCGGGCGATTTCCCCAGACCGGGACCGATACCTACAGCCTGATAATCGTCGGTATCCGTTGCACCGGAGAAGCACGTCTCGCTGAAGTCTATCTCCGTCATAGCTTCGGGCACGGCAGTCTGCACGATGAAGTTGTTGCAGAAAGGTACATGCACCGTCAGCAATCCTACTCCCGAACGCAAGCAGGCCTTGGCAGCCAGCACCGATGCACCGGCCATCCCCTGCGAACCGGCTATCAGCAAAGCACGGCCGAAGTTGCCTTTATGCGCAAACTTGTCACGCGTTTTCAGTCGCCAGTTCACGTCGTCCGGTTCGGTCAGATAATAATCGGTAGTCATTTCGTCGATGGCTTCTTCACTCAGTCCGATGTCTAGTCTCTCCCACTCGCCTACATACGGTGCATTCTCGGCAAAGAGGAAAGCCAGCTTGGGCAACTGCAACGTCAGCGTCACATCGGCACGGACAATGCAGGAAGCCACGTTATAGGAATTGTCTTCGCCCATCAGGCCCGAAGGAATATCGATGGCCACCACTTTCGCCGGCGAAGCATTAATGTACTTCACCACAGCAGCAAAGCCGCCGCTCAAAGGCTTGTTCAGACCGCTGCCAAACAGACCGTCAATCACTACATGGTCTTCCGTCAGCTGGGGCGGCACAAATTGGGAAGTAATTTCGTGAAACACAATACCGGCCAGTCCGCCCAACCGTTCCTTGTTCGCTTCACAATCCGGCGAAAGCTGTCCTTTGGTATTGAACAGATATACTTCAATGCTATATCCCTGTCCGGCCAACAGACGAGCCACCGCCAGTGCATCACCTCCGTTGTTACCCGGTCCGGCGAACACAACGAAAGGAGTGTCGACGTCGTCCCAACGTTCCGCAATGGCTTTTGCCAATGCATTGGCAGCCCGTTCCATCAGATCGATGGAATCTATCGGCTCATTTTCTATCGTATATGCATCCAGTTGCTTGATGCTTGTTGTAGGAAAAATCTTCATATCGTTTGCTATTTTGCAACAAAGATAAAAGTTTAATTCAAGATTTGCTATCTTTGCCCAAACCCTAAATGAATATATCATGAAGATTTTCTTTACCTACCGCTATCTGGCACTCCTATTCATCTTGCTCTGCACTCCTCGCCTGCAAGCCTCGGAAGCCGACACCGTACGCATTCGCGAAACCCGTATTCCTGTCCTCATCGACCGCTCGGACAACGAACTGTTCTACTTGCGCATCGATGCCCGCCACTGTAAAACGCTGGAGGAAGTAACCGTGGACTTCGGTTCACAAGTCAACCTGAACGAGATTGTAGCCCTGAAACTGTATTATGCCGGTACGGAAGGTGTACAGCGCGAAGGCAAAACATTCTATGCCCCTGCGGCATACCTGTCGCGCAACAATCCGCTCTATACCCGCAAAGCCAATCCGTCGTATTCGATACTGGCAGCTACGGTTACCTCACCCAGCAGAACCGTTACGCTGAAGGCAGCACAACCCTTATATCCGGGCATCAACTATTTCTGGATCAGCCTGCAGCTGAAACCCGATGCTTCACTGACTTCACGCATATCCGCCACTGTCAGTTCGGTCAAGACTGATGCGGGTGCAGCTCCCTTGCAATACGCACTGCCCTCGCCGCAACAACACTTTACGGGCATTGGTGTACGCCATGCAGGCGATGACGGCGCAGCCGCCTACCGCATTCCGGGCATTGTCACCAGCAACAAGGGAACCTTGCTCGGTGTGTACGACATACGCTACAACAACAGCGCCGATCTGCAGGAACATATCGACATCGGCCTCAGCCGTAGCACAGACGGCGGACAGACATGGGAAAAGATGCGTGTCCCCATGAGCTTCGGCGAATACGGCCATCTGCCGAAAGCCCAGAACGGCGTAGGCGATCCTGCCATCCTGGTAGACCGTCAGACGGGTACCATCTGGATTATGGCTGCCTGGACACACGGCATGGGCAACCTCCGTGCCTGGTTCAACTCGGGACAAGGGAACGAGCTGAACGAAACGGCCCAACTTATGCTGACTCGCAGCGACGATGACGGGAAGACATGGTCGGCTCCCATCAACATTACTTCGCAAGTAAAAGATCCCGAATGGTTCTTCCTGCTCCAAGGACCCGGACGAGGCATATCCATGGAAAACGGCACGCTGGTCTTTGCCGGCCAGTACATCGGTGCCGACCGCATCCCCTGTGCCTGCATCATCTACAGCGAGGACCACGGCCAGACATGGCACATCAGTCAGCCGGCACGCAGCAACACCACCGAAGCACAGGTTGCAGAGGTAGAGCCCGGCGTACTGATGCTGAACATGCGCGACAACCGTGGCGGAAGTCGCGCCGTAGCCATTACACGCGACATGGGGCGCACGTGGCAGGAACATCCGTCGTCGCGCAAGGCACTGATCGAGCCGGTCTGC